>CAUJIM010000018.1 GCA_963205335.1 Pseudomonadota bacterium | reverse complement strand
CTCGCCGACACCCTGACCGAGATGGAGCAGGACATCCAGAGCTCGATCAGCTACTCGGGCGGCAGGAAGCTGCTCGACATCCGCAAGGTGAACTACGTCATCCTGGGCGGCGACAACGCCGGCGAGCACCTGCTGATGTAGAGCGTCACCTGCGCAGCAGGTTCAACGCCATCTGGTGGACATCGTGCCCCGGCTGCGCGAACGCTTCGAGCATTGCCTTGTCCATGGGTTTTCGCCTCCATCCACCCGCGCCGATGGCCAAAATCGTGCATAATCGTGTGCTCTGCGACACATTGCGCGCGGGTTCTTAGCTCAGCTGGTAGAGCAGCGGACTCTTAATCCGTTGGTCGTAGGTTCGAATCCTACAGGACCCACCACCTCTTGCCGGAAGAGCCCACCACGCAGAACGTGGTGGGCTTTTTCTTTGGCCCGGCCCGTTGATCCAGGGCGCAACGCCGGCACCCGGCGAGCGCCACCCCCTCGGAAATGCACCCAGACGCCTCCACTCTCTGGCGCGGACCGCGCTGGACGCTCGCCATCCTGCTTGCCCTGCTCGGCATGCTCGGCCCGTTCTCCATCGACACCTACCTGCCGGCGTTTTCCGCCATCGCCAGCGGGCTGCAGGCGACGCCGGCGCAAATGCAGCAAACGCTGTCGGCCTACCTGTTCGGCTTCGCCTTCATGGCACTGTTCCACGGGTCGCTGTCGGACAGCTTCGGCCGCCGCCCCGTGGTGCTCTCGGGCCTGGCGATCTTCACCCTGGCCTCGGCCGGGTGCGCGCTCGCGCCCAGCATCGGCTGGCTGATCTTCTTTCGCGCCATCCAGGGGCTGTCGGCGGGCGGCGGCATCGTCGTCGCGCGTGCCGTGATCCGCGACCTGTTCCCACCCGCGCAGGCGCAGCAGGTGATGAGCCAGGTGACGATCTTCTTCGGCATCGCCCCGGCCATCGCACCCATGGTGGGCGGCTGGCTGTCGGAACACCTGCCATGGCAGAGCGTGTTCTGGTTCCTCACCTTCATCAGCGTTTTTCTGTGGCTGACGATCTGGCGCCTGCTGCCCGAATCGCTGCCGCCGCTGCAACGCCAGCCGATGCACCTGGGCCACCTGCTGCGCGGCTACTGGCAGCTCGGCGCCAACCCGCGCTTCGTGCTGCTCACGCTGGCCAGCGGCGTGCCGTTCAACGCGATGTTCCTCTACATCCTGGCGGCCCCGGCCTTCCTGGGCGAGCACCTGCACCTGCAGCCGGCGCAGTTCTTCTGGTTCTTCATCCTCAACATCGTCGGCATCATGGGTGGGGCGTGGCTGAGCGGGCGCATGGCGGGACGCGTGGCGCCCAAGCGGCAAATCCGCCACGGCTTCGTGGTCATGCTGGCGATGGTGCTGCTCAACCTCGCGGCCAACCTGCTGTTCACCCCGCATGCCGCGTGGGCCATGCTGCCGATCTGCATCTTCTCGTTCGGCTGGGCGCTGATGGTGCCGGTGATCACGCTGCTGGTACTCGACCTCGTGCCCGAGCGCCGCGGCATGGCCTCGTCGCTGCAGGCCTTCGTCGGGTCGATGGCCAACGGTCTGGTGGCCGGCGTGGTGGCGCCGCTGGTGATGCACTCCACGGTATGGATGGCGTTCGCCTCGCTGCTGATGATGCAGATCGGCCTGGTCGCCTGGGCCTACCTGCACCGGCGCTGGCCCGAGATCGGCCGCAGCGTCGCCTGACAGACCCCTCATACGGGTTTGCAATCAAGAAGAGAACAAGGCGCGAAGCCGCAGACAGTACACGTAGTACGGCAAGGCGAAGCAACGCAGTTATCTTCTTGATTGCGAAGCCGTATCAGCCGTGGCGGCGATTCACGTCCGCCGCCTCGTAGTAGCGCGCCTTGGCCGAGTACATTGCCCGGTCGGCGCCGTGCACGGCCGCGGCGATCTGATCGCCACCGCGCGCCACGGCCATGCCCATGGCCAGGCTCAAGGGCTGGCCGGCGTAGAACTGGTTGTTCAGCTCCAGCAGGCTGCCGATGCGCTCCACCAGCGCCTGCGCGGCACGGTCGTCGGCGCCGGGCAGCAGCACGCAGAACTCGTCGCCGCCGATGCGCGCGGCGCACCCCGGCGCATCCACCGCCTTGGCCAGCACTTCCCCCGCACGGCGCAGCAACGCGTCACCGACCGCGTGGCCGTGTTCGTCGTTGATCGACTTGAGGCCATTGAGATCGATGGCGATGACCGCCACCGGCCACGGCCCCTTGCGCGCCAGGCGGTTGAGCTCCTCGGTGTAGTAGGCGCGGTTGCGCAGGCCGGTGAGCACGTCGTGCTTGCCGAGGTATTCCAGATAGGCCTCGGCCTTCTTGCGCGCGCTGATGTCGACGAAGGACAGGAGCACCAGGCCCCAGTCCTGGCTGTGCTCTTCCTGCACGGCGAACTGCATGTGCGCGCTCACCGGCTCTCCCGCGAGGTTGTAGTTGACCACCTCGCGCTGCTGCATCAGCTTGCCATCCCAGAGATCGAGCAGCTGCTCGGCGAACGAATCGCGCATTTCGTCGCGAAACACCCGCTCGAGGTTGGCGAGCAGCACCTGCTTGTCGCGCGCGCCGAACAGCGCGAGCGTGGCGCGGTTCACGTCGAGCACGCGGATTTCGCGCATGCAGCGGACGATGAATTCGGGATGGACCTTGAGGAAGGTCTGCAGGTCGACGATGCCCCGCTCGCGCACGCCGTCGAGCAGGCGCTTGACCTCGCTGAAGTCCTCCACCCAGAGCGATGTCGGCGAATGCTCGAACAGCAGCCGCGCATGGCGCTCGCTCTCCTGCAGCTGGACCCGCGCGCGCTCCTGCGCCGTGTTGTCTTCCAGCGAGACGAGCACGCGGTCCCACAGCGCTTCATGGCCAGGCAGCACACGGCCCCGGATGAAGACGTCGAGCCGCCGCCCGTCGAGCGCATAGTTCACCGTCTGGTTGGAAAATTCCAGCGCTCCGCTCCACAGCTGCCCGAGTTCCGCGACGGCACTGTCGAACATGTCGCCCCGGAAGACCCGATCGAGCGATGCTTCCAGCGTCGCCTGGTCGGGCGCGGAAAACAGCGTCAGCGTGCGCTGGTTCACCTTCAGGATGCGTATGCTCGCCCCGTATTCCCGCACGCACTGCGGGTGGCTGCGCAGATGCGCGACCACGTCGGTGACCCCCTGGCCGCGCCAGCGATCGAGCAACTGGCGCACGGCACTCCAGTCCTCGAGCCAGAGCGAGACCGGCGCGAGGTCGAACATGTGCTCGAAATCAGCCGTCGATGACGCGCGGGCCGGCATGGTGTCCTCCAGAATGGTCCAGAACGTGTGGATGCTTCCGGATTATCGGCAACCTGCGCTCGCCACGAAGGGCGAAAAAGCGCCGTCTCAGAGACCGCTCATGGTCTCTCAGCGGAAGGTGCGCGGCGCGCGCGGTCCACCCGCGGTGGCCGCACGGGGACGCTGCGCACCACGCTCTGTCCCGCGGCGCGCACCAGGCTGAAAGCGGCCCTCGCCATACGGCGCCTTGCCGCCGGGCGTCGCTTCACGGCGACGGCCCGCGCCTTCGCGGCGTGGCTCGAAGCCCGCGCCGCGCGCCGGGAAACCGGCACGCCCCCCTGCATGGCCTCGGCCGGCACCTGCCGGGCGCTCGGCCCGGCGGGGCTGGGGCTGGCGCTGCGCCGGCTCCAGCCCCGGCACCACGGCGGCGGTGAACGGCTGGCGGGAAAAGGCCTCGATGTCGAAGATCCGGCGCCGATCGCGAAACTCCGCGAACGTGACGGCCAGCCCCTGGCGCCCGGCACGGCCGGTGCGGCCGATGCGGTGGGTGTAGTCCTCGGGCTTCATCGGCAGGCCGTAGTTGAAGACGTGCGTGATCGACGGGACGTCGATGCCCCGCGCAGCCACGTCGGTCGCCACCAGGATTTGCACCTGGCCATTGCGCAGCGCCATCAGGCGGCGGTTGCGCAGCCCCTGGCTCAACGCCCCATGCAGGGCGACCGCCGAAAAACCGGCTTGCTGCAGGTCGTGCGCCAGCGCGTCGCACTCGATCTGGGTGCTGGCGAAGACGATGGCCTGCTCGATCGTCGCATCGCGCAGCCAGTGGTCCAGCAGCCTTCTCTTGTGCTCGGCGTTGTCCGCCCAGTAGAGCACCTGCCGGATGTTCTCGTGCCGCTCCTGCGGCGAATCGATCTGCAGCCGCTGCACGCCCGAGCCGCCCTCGTGCATCACGCGCATGGCGAGCTGCTGGATGCGCGGCGCAAGCGTGGCCGAGAACATCATGGTCTGGCGGCGGTGCGCCGTGAGCCGATGAATTTCCGCTAGGTCATCGGCAAAACCCAGGTCGAGCATGCGGTCGGCCTCGTCGACCACGAGGAACTGCACCTCCTCGAGCCTGAGCTGGCCCGAGCGCTGCAGATCGAGCAGGCGCCCGGGTGTCGCCACCACGAGATTGGCGTTCTGCAGTTGCGCGATCTGCCGCTGGTAGGGCATGCCGCCCACCACGCTGGCGATGCGCAGGCCCTTGCAGTGGCGCACCAGGCCAATGGCGTCGTGCGCCACCTGCTGCGCCAGTTCGCGCGTGGGGCAGAGCACCAGCGCACCGGGCACGGCGGGCTTGAAGTGGCGCGCCATCAAGGGATTCTTGCGCTTGGGGCGCTTGGGAGGCGCCTCGCCCCTGGCGGCGGCCTCGGCGCAGGCGCGCTCGAACGCGGCGCGCTCCTCGGCCTGCGCCTTTGCGTGCTGCGCCAGCAGCGTGTGCAGCACCGGCAGCAGGAAGGCCGCCGTCTTGCCGCTGCCGGTCTGGCTCGAGACCATCAGGTCGATGAAGCCCTCGTGGTCCGCGCCATGGCCCATGGCCAGCGGAATGGCCTTGGCCTGCACGATGGTGGGCTCGGTGTAGCCGAGGTCGGCGACGGCCTGCATCAGTTCGGGCGCCAGGCCCAGGGGCGCGAAGCCCTCGGCAACGGAAGAGGAAGACGCGGGCGCGGCTGCGCCCGGCGTGGAAGCGGTATGTGTCATCTGGCAAGCGGCCGCGCGAAAGAAATCCGCTACGGCAGTCAGTGGTTCATGGAAACATCAACCATCTGACGCTGCCTGGAGTCCCGAAGAGGTCCTGGCGGGTCATCTGGCGGGACTCGCGGCCCGCAACCCGAGGTAAGAAGGGAGATGCGCAATTGCGTGGCAGTTGCAACGCAAGAGCGCGATTGTCGCACGGTTCGGGTTTACCCGCAAGATCAGACCTTCACGAAGTGGGTCCGGTAGTGCTCCAGTTCGTCGATCGACTCGTGCACGTCGGCCAGTGCCGTGTGCTTCTGCGCCTTCTTGAACGATTCGGCCACCTCGGGCTTCCAGCGCCTGGCCAGTTCCTTGAGCGTGCTCACGTCGATGTTGCGATAGTGGAAATACGCTTCCAGCTTCGGCATGTACCTGACCAGGAAGCGCCGGTCCTGCCCTATGGTGTTGCCGCACATCGGCGTGCTGTTCCTGGGCACGTAGCGCTTGATGAACTTGAGGATTTCCTCCTCCGCCTGCGCCTCCGTGAGCGTGGACGCGCGCACCTTGTCGATCAGCCCGCTCTTGCCGTGGGTGCTCTTGTTCCAGGAGTCCATCGCACCCAGCAGCGCGTCGCTCTGGTGGATCACCAGCACCGGGCCTTCGATGCGCGGCTGCAGCTGCGGGCCGGTCACGATGATCGCGATCTCCAGCAGGCGCTCTTTTTCGGGGTCGAGGCCCGACATTTCGCAGTCGAGCCATACCAGGTTCTGTTCGGATTTGCCAAGCGTGGCGGGGGTGGGGGTGATGGGTTCGGTCATGGCGGCGATTGTGGATCATGCTCTACACTGCCGCGCGTGCCGTCACTGCTTTCGCCTTCGCTGCTGCTGACCTATGCGTTCGCCGCCGCGCTGGTCCTCGGGCTGCTGCTCAAGGGCTGGCTGGCCACACGCCAGATCCGCCACGTGGCGCAGCACCGCGGCGCGGTGCCCGACGCTTTCGCGGGCCACGTCGCCCTGGCGGCGCACCAGCGGGCCGCCGACTACACCATCGCCAAGACCCGTTTCGGAATGCTGGAGATGGCGTTCGCCGCCGCCGTGCTGCTCGGCTGGACGCTGCTCGGCGGGCTCGACACGCTCAACGCGGCGCTGCTGGGCTGGCTGGGCGGCGGCATGGCGCAGCAGCTCGCGCTGCTGACGGCATTCGCGCTGATCTCGGGGCTGCTCGACCTGCCCTTGCAGTGGTGGCAGACCTTCGTGATCGAACAGCGTTTCGGCTTCAACCAGATGACGCCGCGCCTGTGGCTCGCCGACCTGGTGAAGTCGACCGTGGTCGGCGCGGTGATCGGCCTGCCGCTGGCGGCGCTCATCCTCTGGCTCATGCGCGCCGCGGGGCCGCTGTGGTGGCTCTGGGCCTGGGGCGTGCTGGTGCTGTTCAACCTGGTGATGATGGTGGTCTACCCGCTGTGGATCGCGCCGCTGTTCAACCGATTCCAGCCGCTCGAGGACGAGACGCTGAAGGAGCGCGTGGGCACGCTGATGCAACGCTGCGGCTTCACCGCCAAGGGCTTTTTCGTGATGGACGGCAGCCGCCGCAGCGCGCACGCCAACGCCTACTTCACCGGCCTGGGGCACGCCAAGCGGGTGGTGTTCTTCGACACGCTGCTCAGGCAGCTCTCGCCCGACGAGGTGCAGGCCGTGCTGGCGCACGAACTCGGGCATTTCAGGCACAAGCACGTGCTGCGCCGCATGATCGGCCTGTTCGCGCTCACGCTGGCGGGCTTCGCGCTGCTGGGGTGGCTGGCCACGCGCGGCTGGTTCTACACCGGCCTGGGCGTGCAGCCCAACCTGACGCTCGACGGCGGCGCACCCAACGACGCGCTGGCGCTGCTGCTGTTCACGCTGGCGGCACCGGTGTTCACCGTTTTCATCACGCCGCTGCTGGCGCAGCTCTCGCGCCACGACGAGTTCCAAGCCGACGCCTACGCCGCCCGGCAGGCGAGCCGCGCCGACCTGCGCAGCGCGCTGCTCAAGCTCTACCAGGACAACGCCTCGACGCTCACACCGGATCCGGCGTATGCCCGGTTCTATTACTCCCACCCACCGGCCAGCGAGCGCCTGGCGCACCTGGCGACCGCAAGTCCATGACCTCCGTTTTCCCTAAAAAAGACTGGTCTGCGCAGACCAGGCGCGCGCTGAACGCTTCTGAAACAGTAGCACAACTGGCCACCATGGATGGCTGGGCTCTGCATGGCGACGGCGCGGCCGTGGCGATCGAGAAGGTCTACCGCTTCGCGAACTATTTCGAGACCATGGCGTTCGTCAACGCGGTCGCGTTCGTCGCGCACGCGCAGGACCACCACCCGGACCTCTCGGTGCACTACGACCGCTGCGTGGTGCGGCTGAACACGCACGACGTGGGCGGCATCTCCGCCACCGACATCGACTGCGCCAAGAGAATCGACGCCCTGCTCGCATGACCCCCGCCGCCGCCGAGGGCCTGGTCGTCGCCGCCCACGGGCGCCACTGCGTCGTCGAGACGCGCGACGGCCAGCGGCGCCTGTGCCACCCGCGCGGCAAGAAAAGCCTGGCGGTCGTGGGCGACCGGGTGCTGTGGCAGAGCGCCCAGCCGGGCGGCGCGGAAGGCACGATCGAGAAAGTGTTCGACCGGCGCAACCTGCTCTACCGCCAGGACGAGGTGCGCAGCAAATCCTTCGCCGCCAACCTCGACCAGGTGCTGATCCTGATCGCCGCCGAGCCGGTGTTTTCCGACAGCCTGCTCACGCGCGCGCTGATCGCCGCCGAGGCCGCGGGCGTGGCCCCCCTGATCGCGCTCAACAAGAGCGACCTCGTCACGCCGTTCGGCCAGGCCTGGGAGCGGCTCTGGCCCTACCGCCACATGGGCGGCGACGGCGAGGCGGCGCACCACTACCGCGTGCTGCCGCTCTCGCTCACCCAGTCGGGCGCGGTCGACCGGGCGGCGCTGCAGGCCCTGCTCGCGGGCAAGACCACGCTGCTGCTCGGCCCCTCCGGCGCGGGCAAGAGCACGCTCGTGAACCTGCTGGCGCCGGGTGCCGCCGCGCAGACCGGCGCGCTCTCGCAAGCACTGGGCAAGGGCCGGCACACGACGACCACGACCACGCTCTACTGGCTGGACGCCGAGCGCCGCAGCGCGCTGATCGATTCGCCCGGCTTCCAGACCTTCGGCCTGCACCACCTGGCGCCGGCCGACCTGGCGCGGCACATGCCCGACATCGCCGCGCACGCGGGCGGCTGCCGCTTCTACAACTGCAGCCACCTGCACGAGCCGGGCTGCGCAGTGCTGGCGCAGGTGCGCGAGGCGCGCGAAGCCGGCGCCATCAGCCCGCGGCGCCACCGCGTCTACCGCGAGCTGTTCGCCGAACTGAGCGCCCGACCGTACTGACCCCGTCCGCGCCCGTGCGGCGGCACGCGCCCGCGGGCCGGCCACCACGGTCTTGCCGGTCGCTTTTGGCTATCGCCGCGATCGGAAAACACCAACCACGAATGCGCCGATCCGGCCTAGGATCGAGACATCGGACACACCGATATCCGCAACCGCAATCGATGGAGATCCCCATGCAAGACGACACCCGCAAGTGCCCCGTGACCCACCTGACCACCGACTTCGGCGCGCCCGTGGTCAGCAACCGCGACAGCCTCACGGCCGGCGCGCGCGGCCCGCTGCTGGCGCAGGACGTGTGGCTGAACGAAAAACTGGCCAACTTCGTGCGCGAAGTCATCCCCGAGCGGCGCATGCACGCCAAGGGCTCGGGCGCCTTCGGCACCTTCACGGTCACCAACGACATCACGAAGTACAGCCGCGCCAAGATTTTTGAGAAGGTCGGCAAGCAGTGCGAGATGTTCGCCCGCTTCACCACCGTGGCCGGCGAGCGCGGCGCGGCCGACGCCGAGCGCGACATCCGCGGCTTCGCCCTCAAGTTCTACACCGAGGAGGGCAACTGGGACATGGTGGGCAACAACACCCCGGTGTTCTTCATCCGCGACCCGCGCCAGTTCCCCGACCTGAACAAGGCCGTCAAGCGCGACCCCAAGACCAACCTGCGCTCCGCCTCCCACAACTGGGACTACTGGACGCTGCTGCCCGAGGCGCTGCACCAGATCACCATCGTCATGAGCGAGCGCGGCATTCCCGCCAGCTACCGCCACATGCACGGCTTCGGCTCGCACACCTACAGCTTCTGGAACGCGGCGGGCGAGCGCTTCTGGGTCAAGTTCCACTTCAAGACCCAGCAGGGCATCAGGAACCTGACCGACGCCGAGGCCGAGGCGCTGGTCGGCAAGGACCGCGAAAGCCACCAGCGCGACCTGTTCGACGCCATTGCGCGCGGCGACTTCCCCAAGTGGACGATGTACGTGCAGGTCATGCCCGAACAGGATGCCGAGAAGGTGCCCTACCACCCGTTCGACCTGACCAAGGTCTGGCCGCACGGCGACTACCCCTTGATCGAGGTCGGCGTGTTCGAGCTCAACAGGAACCCCGAGAACTTCTTCCTCGACGTGGAGCAGTCCGCCTTCGCCCCCAGCAACCTGGTGCCCGGCATCGGCGTCAGCCCCGACCGCATGCTGCAGGCGCGCCTGTTCAACGACGCCGACGCGCAGCGCTACCGCCTGGGCGCCAACTACCAGCAGATCCCGGTGAACACCGCGCGCTGCCCGGTGCACAGCAACCACCGCGACGGCCAGGGCCGCGTGGACGCCAACTACGGCGGCCTGCCGCATTACGAGCCCAACAGCTTCGGCCAGTGGCAGGCGCAGCCCGACTTTGCCGAACCACCGCTCAAAATCCACGGCGACGCCCAATTCTGGTCGTACCATCAGGACGACGCCAACTACTTCGAGCAGCCGCGAAAGCTGTTCCAGCTGATGACGCCCGAGCAGCGGCAGGCCCTGTTCGACAACACCGGCCGCGGGATGGGCGACGCGCCGGAGTTCGTCAAGTTCCGCCACATCCGCAACTGCCACGCGGCCGACCCGGCCTACGGCGCCGGCGTGGCCAGGGCGCTGGGGCTGGACCTGGCCCGGGCGCTGGCGTCGAAGCAGGACGACCCGATGAACGGCAACCCGCTGGTGGCGCTGCCCGCGTAATTCCAATCCCAGATCAACCGATCACTTTGTCGGCTTCGCTTGCCGTGCTACGGCACTGCCTGCGCTTCGCCTTCGCGTGCTCGATCGATCTGGCAATGGAATAAGGCACCGCGCTACCGCGCCAGGACGGCGGTCAACGCCCGCACCAGTGCAGCGCACTGTGCGGGCGTTCCCACGCTGATGCGCAGGTACTGCGCGATGCGCTCGGGCCGCGCGAAGCGGCGCACCAGCACGGCGCGCTCGCGCAGCTGCGCGGCCAGCCATGCGCCGTCGTGCCCGGGGTGGCGCACGAAGAGGAAATTGGCCTGCGAGGGCAGCACCTCGAAGCCCAGGCCCCGCAGCGCCAGCGCCAAGTCCTCGCGGCTGCGCACCACGGCACGGCGGGTCTCGTCGAAGTACGCCGCATCCTCGACGGCGGCGCGCGCACCCGCCTGGGCCAGGCGGTCGAGCGGGTAGGAGTTGAAGCTGTCTTTGACGCGCTCCAGCGCGTCCACCAGCGGCCGCTGCCCGAAGGCCGCGCCCACGCGCAGGCCGGCAAGCGAGCGCGACTTGGAGAGCGTGTGCACCACCAGCAGGTTCGGATGGCGCGCGACGAGGCCCACGGCGCTCTCGCCGCCGAAATCGACGTAGGCCTCGTCGACCAGCACGACGCGCCGCGGACAGGCGGCCAGCAGGGCCTCGATCCGCGCCGCCGGCAGGCCCATGCCCGTGGGCGCGTTCGGATTGGCCAGCGCGATGCCCGCGCACGGCCCGGCGGCGGCGCGCGCGGCCAGCGCGTCCACGTCGATGGCCAGGCCCGCGTCGAGCGGCTGCAGCTCGGACGCGATGCCCCACAGGCCGCAATAGACGCGGTAGAAGCTGTAGGTGATGTCGGGCATGAGCAGCGGCTCGCCCGCATGCTGGAAAAAGGCGAAGAACGCGTGCGCCAGCACCTCGTCCGAGCCGTTGCCGACGAACACCTGCCCCGCCTCCAGGCCGTGGTGCGCGGCCAGGGCCTGGCGCAGCGCGAGCGACTGCGGGTCGGGGTAGAGCTGCAGGCCGTCGCGCGCCGCCGCCTCGATGGCCGCCACGGCGCGCGGCGAAGGCGGATACGGGTTCTCGTTGGTATTGAGCTTGACGAGGCCGGCGATGCGCGGCTGCTCGCCGGGAACGTAAGGTTCGAGCTGCGCCACCACGGGGCTGCACAGCGGGGAGACTGGCATGCGAAAAACTCCTTTTTCAATAGCTGCTCGCGCGCTCTGGTCAAGCGCCATAGCCCGAAAAGGCTTCAAACCGGCAAGCGGGCCAGGGTGAACAGCGCCAGCAGCAGCAGCCACACCACGACCGAGCGCCAGACCAGGCCGACGACGCTGCGCAGGTGCGCCACCTGCGGCTCCTGCCCCGGCGTGCTGTCGCTGTCGCCCAGCGGCGCGCCCGCCTCGAACGCCTGCGCCGCGGCCGCGCCGCCCCGGCTGCGCAGCGCCACGCCCCCCAGCCGCACGCCGATGGCGCCCGCGGTGGCCGCAAGCACCACGCCGTCGTTGTCGCCCGGGAAACGCTGCGCATGGAAGCGCCAGCCCTCGATGGCCTCCTCGAAGCTGCCGACGACGGCAAAGCACAGCGCCGTCAGGCGCGCGGGCAGCCAGTCCATCACCGTCCAGGCCTGCGCCGCGGCTCGCGTCAGCGCCGCGCTGGGCGGGTGTTCCGGCAGCGCCGCGTTGGCGCCCCAGTGGCGCGAGGCGAACTCCGCCATGCGGTACAGCACCGCCCCGCTGGGCCCCAGCCCGAGCGCGGCGCAGACGGAGAACCACGCGAGCACGCCGAAGACGTGCCGGTGCGCCGCGATCACCGAGTACTCGATCACGTGGCGCACGATCTCGCTGCGCGGCAGCTGCGCCGCGTCCACCCGCTTCCACTCGGCCAGGTGCTGGCGCGCCAGCGCCGTGTCGCCCTCCTCGAGCGCATCGCGGATCCGGGTGAAGTGGTGGCTGAACTGGCGAAACCCCAGCGTGACGTAGAGCACCGCCACGTTCCACAGGAGCGCGAGCGGCCAGCCGACGTAGTGGTGCAGCAGCCAGTACACCACGAGCACGACGAGGGGCGGCACGCACACCGCCAGGGCCCACGTCACCCAGCCGTGCACCGCGCCGCCGGCGTCGAAATTGCGCCGCGCCGACAGCGCCCAGGCACGCAGCCCCTCGTGGATCGGGTTGCTGCGCGCCAGCGGGCGCGCCTGCTCGATCAGCAGGGCCAGCAGGATGGCGAAGAAACTCATGCCGCGAATGATAGCGACGCACCCGCCGGCGGCGCCAAGTTCACGCGATCATGAAGCGGTAGAAATTGCGCAGCATGCCCGCCGTCGCGCCCCAGATGAAGCGCGTCCTGGCGCCGTCCTGGTAGGGCATGGCGAACCACTCGCGCCGCTGGCCCTGCCATTCGAAGGCCTGGCGCCGGTGGTGCGCCGGGTCGAGCAGGAAGCGCAGCGGCACCTCGAAGATGTCGGCCACCTCGGCGGGATTGGGATGCAGGCGCGCGCCCGGCTGCACCAGCGCCACGACCGGCGTGACGATGAACGACGAGCCGGTGACGTACGCGGGCAGGCTGCCGAGCACCTCGACGGCGGCGCCGTCGAGCCCCACCTCCTCGCGCGCCTCGCGCAGCGCCGTCGCGGCGGCATCGGCATCGTCCGGGTCGGTGCGCCCGCCGGGGAACGCCACCTGCCCGGAATGCGTGGACAGTTGCTGCGTGCGCTCGGTCAGCAGCACCGTGGGCTGCTCGCGCAGCACGATGGGCACGAGCACCGCGGCGCGCGCGATCCGGCGTTCGATGAACTTCTTCTCGCGCTGGATCTCCGGCGTCCACGCGGGCGGCGCGGCAAAGCGCCGGCGCAGCGCGCTGGCCGTCTGCGCCGCCTCGGCCACGGCCGGCAGCGCCTCGCCCTGGCCGACGAAGGGCAGCTCGCGCGGGTCGAACCGCGGCAGGGCGAAGGCAGGGGCAAGGGGCTTGTTCACGGGCACGCCAGAAACGAAAAACCGCTACAGGCAGGCGCACTGTAGCGGCTCGCGGCGGCACCCGCCGGGCGGGTGCCTGCCAGGGCGCGGAACAGGCCCGCGCGCCGTCGCTCACCGTGACGCGCGAAGGCAGCTTTTCCTTGATGCGCGCCGACTTGCCGCTGCGGCTGCGCAGGTAGTAGAGCTTGGCGCGGCGCACGTCGCCGCGGCGCTTGACCTCGATCTTGGCGATCAGCGGGCTGTAGGTCTGGAACGTGCGCTCCACGCCTTCGCCGTTGGAGATCTTGCGCACCGTGAAGGCGCTGTTGAGGCTGCGGTTGCGCTTGGCGATGACCACGCCTTCGTAGGCCTGCAGGCGCTTGCGCGTGCCTTCGACGACGTTGACGCTGACGATGACGGTGTCGCCGGGAGCGAAATCGGGAATGGTGCGGTTGAGCCGGGCAATCTCTTCCTGCTCGAGGGTCTGGATCAGGTTCATGGGTTCATCCATCGATCGTGTCCGCGCCACGATTGGCTGCGGCGCCACCATTGGCGCCCGCAGGGCCGTGTCATTGCACGGCGACCGGGCAGAGGATCGAAAAGCTTCGCATTATAGCCCGGCGTCGGCATCCCCGGGCAAGGCCCCGTCGTCTCCCGCCAGCCGGCGGCTGGCGCGCGCGGCGTCGAGCAGATCGGGACGCTGGCGCGCGGTCAGCCGCAGGCGCTGCTCGCGGCGCCAGCGCTCGATCTGCGCATGGTGGCCCGACAGCAGCACCTGCGGCACCTCGCGCCCCTGCCAGACTTCCGGGCGGGTGTAGTGCGGGCAGTCGAGCAGGCCGTCGAGCGCCGGGCTGAAGCTGTCGAGCCGGGCGCTGTCCTCGTCGTGCAGCACGCCGGGCTGCAGCCGCGCCACCGCGTCGAGCAGCGCCATCGCGGCCACCTCGCCGCCCGAGAGCACGAAGTCGCCGAGGCTGATCTGCAGCTGCACGTGGGCGTCGATGAACCGCTGGTCTATGCCCTCGTAGCGCCCGCACAGCAGGATCGCGCCGGAGCTGGCCGACCAGTCCTGCACCGCCGCGTGGTCCAGCCGCTGCCCCAGCGGCGAGAACAGCACCAGGGGGGCCTGCAGGTCCGCCGGCTCGGCGCGCTCGGCGCGGATCGCGGCCAGGCATTGCGCCAGGGGCTCGGCCATCATCACCATGCCGGGGCCGCCGCCGAACGGGCGGTCGTCGACCCGGCGATAGTTGCCCTCGGCGAAGTCGCGGGGATTGTGCAGGCGCACGTCCACCTGCCCCGAGGCGTAGGCGCGGCGCGTCACGCCACTGGCGAGAAACGGCGCGAACAGCTCGGGAAACAGCGTGATGAGGTCGAAGCGCACGCAAACACCCCCCGGCCGGTCAATAGTCCGGCTGCCAGTCGACCGTGATGCGGCCCCCGGCCAGATCCACCTGGTCCACGTAGGCGGAGACGAAGGGAATCAGGCGCTCGCGCGGCTTGCCCTCGACCTCATGGGCGAGCACCAGCGTGGTCTGCGGGCCGCCGGCCAGCAGCTCGCGCACCGTGCCGAGCGGCACGCCCTCGCGGTTGACGACGGCCAGGCCGATCAGGTCGACCCAGTAATACTCGTCGGGCCGCGGCGCCGGGAACGCCGAACGGGCCACGAACACGCGCGCGCCGCGCAGCAGCTCGGCGGCATCGCGCCCCTCCACCCCCTGCGCCTGCGCGACCAGCGCGTCGCCATGCTCCCGCGCCTGGCGGATGGCGAGCTGCAGCGTGCCGCTGAACGCGCTCTTGCCGGCACGCTCGGACGGCTGCAGCAGCCAGGAGCGGGCGGCGAGCAAGGCCTCGGGCGCACTGCTGTACGGCACGACCTTGAACCAGCCCTGCACGCCCCAGGCATCGGCGATGCGCCCCACCTCCACCGCGTCGGGCGGCAGTGCGGCGGCATGCGGCAGGAGGGACAGGTCGGTCGTCACGCGATCGGGCAAAACAAAACGGGCCCGCCAGCAAGCCGACGGAGCCCGTGCAGCGCAAGCGCCGGAGAGCGGATCAGGCCGCGGCCTGCGTGGCGGACTGCTTGAGCAGGCGCTCGACCGTGGGCGACGCCTGCGCGCCCACGCTCTTCCAGTAGGTGACGCGGTCCTGCGCGACGCGCAGGCCCTGCTCGCCGCCCTTGGCGGTGGGGTTGTAGAAACCCACGCGCTCGATGAAGCTGCCGTCGCGGCGCATGCGCTTGTCGGCGACGACGATGTTGAAGAACGGACGGCCCTTGGCGCCGCCGCGGGAGAGTCGAATCACGACCATGAGTGAATCCTTCGGGTGGTTGCCGCAACCGCTGCGGCTACTCTTGCGGCGTTTGAGACACGCGACTGGCCACCCGGCCAGCGACACGCAGCAAAGCCGCGCATTATAGCGGCTTGTGAAACAGGGAATAATCACGCCCATGAAAAACAAGACGCTCGCCGCCTGGCTCGCCTTTCTCGGCGGCCCGCTCGGGCTGCACCGCTTCTACCTGCATGGCCCGGGCGACATGCTGGGCTGGCTGCTGCCGGTGCCGACGGCGCTCGGCCTGTACGGCGTGCAGCGGCTGCAGCAGCTGGGCGTGGACGACCAGCTCAGCTGGCTGCTGGTGCCGCTGCTGGGCATCACCATCGCCGCCTGCGCGCTCACGGCGATCGTCTACGGCCTGATGGCGCCCGAGCAGTGGAACGCCCGCTTCAACCCCGGCGCCGCGCCCGACGATCCGGCCGGCCGCACCTGGTGGCTCACGGTTTTCGTGGTGGCCACCTCGCTGCTCGTCGGCGCGGGCGTGCTCATGGCCACCATCGCCTTCGGCTTCGAGCATTTCTGGCAGTACCAGCTCGAGGAAGCACGCAAGATTTCCCAGTGAAAACGACCCGTAGCGCTTGCTGGACGGGCGCCGGCCGCTTCATAAAGGATAGTATTCAATACATCTGCAGGCTGACCCAGTAGGCGATGCCCGCGACGAAGGCGCTGGCCGGGATCGTGAGAATCCAGGCCCAGACGATGTTGCCCGCCACGCCCCAGCGCACCGCGCTGGCGCGCTGCGTGGAGCCGACGCCGACGATGGCCCCCGTGATGGTGTGCGTGGTCGATACCGGGATGCCCAGCCAGGTGGCGAGGAACAGCGACAGCGCGCCGCCCGTCTCGGCGCAGAACCCGCCCACCGGCTTGAGCTTGGTGATGCGCTGCCCCATGGTCTTGACGATGCGCCAGCCGCCGAACATCGTGCCCAGGCCGATCGCGAAATAGCAGCTCACGATGACCCACAGCGGCGGCGTGCCCTCCGCGCCGTTGGCGTAGCCGGTGGCGATCAGGAGCATCCAGATGATGCCTATGGTCTTCTGCGCGTCGTTGCCGCCATGGCCCAGGCTGTAGGCGCCGGCCGAAACCAGCTGCAGGTGCCGGAACCAGCGATCGATGCGGCTGGGCCGCACGCGCCGCAGCAGCCAGGCCACCAGCACCATCATCAGCGAGCCGAGCACGAAGCCGAGGAACGGCGAGATGAAGATGAAGGCCACGATCTTCAGGATGCCGCCGATCACCAGCACGCTCGAGCCGGCCTTGGCCATCACGGCGCCGACGATGCCGCCGATCAGCGCGTGCGACGAGCTGCTCGGGATGCCGTAGTACCAGGTGATGATGTTCCAGGTGATCGCGCCGACCAGCGCGCCGAAGACCACGTGCGTGTCGACCACGTGGATGTCGACGATGCCCTTGCCGATGGTGGCCGCCACGCTCAGGTGGAAGACGAAGATCGCCACGACGTTGAAGAACGCGGCGAAGACCACCGCCTGCGTCGGCCTGAGCACGCCGGTCGAGACCACCGTGGCGATCGAGTTGGCGGCATCGTGAAAGCCGTTCATGAAGTCGAACGCGATGGCGAGCGCCACCAGCAGAATCACGACCCACAGGGCGGTCTGTACGGTTTCCATGGTGCAAGGCGGGGGGCGGGGGGCGGACGATTCAGGAGTTTTCGAGGATCACGCCCTCGATGTGGTTGGCCACGTCCTCGCACTTGTCGGTCACGGTCTCCAGCAGCTCGTAGATTTCCTTGAGCTTGATGAGTTCGCGCACGTCCACGGCCTCGCGGAACAGCTTGCTCATGGCACTGCGCAGCACGCGGTCGGCATCGCCCTCGAGGCGGTCGATTTCCTCGCAGACCTTGAGCGCCCGCTCGGTCACCGCCGGATCGGCGACGCGCCCGAGCATGCGCACGGCGTCGCGCACCAGGTTGCAGCACTTGACGCACAGGTCGGTGAGCCGCGTGACCTCCTCGGTCGGGTGCTGCAGGTCGTACAGCGCCATCGCCTCCGCCGAATCCTGGATCAGGTCGGCCACGTCGTCCATGGTGTTGATGAGCGAATGGATCTGCTCGCGATCGATCGGCGTGATGAAGGTCTTGTGCAGCGTGCGGTTGACCTCGTGCGTCACCCGGTCGGCCGCGCGCTCCGCGTTGTCCACTTCCTGGTTGTATTTCTCGCGCAGGTGGTGGTCCGCGTAATTGTCCACGAGCGCGGAGAACGCCTGCGCCGCTTCGACGATGCAATCCGCATGCTGGTTGAACATCTCGAAAAAATTACCATCGCGTGGCAACAACTTGCCGAACAGCATGCAGACTCCTGAGGGGGCTCGCCCGAACCGGCGGTGCCCGCAAGCGCAGCACGCGGGCGACGTCAAAACCCGTGAAGTGTAAAGGCAACACCATGCCCGCCGGCACGCCGCGGCCATCGCACCAGGCCCTACCGGAGCGCGCCGAAATCCCCTATAACTCGCGTCATCCACCGCACCGCCACCCTTGCCGACGATCCCATGCACACCTCTCCCGCCGGTCCCGACAGCGCCTCGCGCCGCGCGTGCCCGCATGGCTGAAGCGCAGGCCCACGGTCCGCTGACGGCGCTGGTGCTCACCGGCGGCGGCGCCCGCGCCGCCTACCAGGTCGGCGTGCTGCAGGGCATCTCCGAGCTGCGCCGCGCCTGCCAGCCGCAAGCCCAATCCAACCCCTTCCCGATCATGGTCGGCACCTCCGCGGGCGCCATCAACGCCGCGGCCCTGGCGTGCGGTGCCGACCAGTTCGACCGGGCGGTGCGGCGCATCGCCCGCGTCTGGAGCCACTTCCAGCCGCACCACGTGTACCGGGCCGACTCGATCAGCATGCTGCGCAGCGGCGCGCGCTGGCTCTCGCTGCTCTCGCTCGGCTGGGCCATCGCCCGCTGGCACCACCTGCGGCCGCACTCCCTGCTCGACAACGCGCCCCTGGCCAAGCTGCTCGACCAGCTGGTGCCGCTGGTGCGCCTGCCGCTGCTGATGCGCCAGGGGCACATGCATGCGCTGGCCATCACCGCATCGAGCTACAGCTCGGGCGAGCACATCACCTTCTTCGAGGCCGGCGACCACTTCGTGCCCTGGGTGCGCTCCCAGCGGCGCGCGATCCGCGACGAGCTCAGGCAGGAGCACCTGCTGGCGTCGTCCGCCATTCCCTTCATCTTTCCGGCGCAGGCGCTCGACATCGATGGCCACGCCGAATACTTCGGCGACGGTTCGATGCGCCAGTCGGCGCCCATCGCGCCCGCCATCCACCTGGGCGCCGAACGCATCCTCGTGGTCGGCGCGGGGCGCATGCACGAGTCCGGCCACGACCCGTCCGCCGCGCCCTCCACCGGCTACCCGTCGCTGGCGCAGATCGCCGGCCACGCACTGTCCAACATCTTCCTGGACGCGCTCTGGGTCGACGTGGAGCGCATGCAGCGCATCAACCGGACGCTGGAGCTGATCCCCGCGCAGGCGCGCACCCACAGCAGCCTGCGGCCGCTGGAACTGCTCGTGGTCTCGCCCTCCCAGCGCCTGGACGCCATCGCGGCGCGCCACGTCGCGAGCCTGCCCGCCACGGTGCGCGCACTGCTCGGCGCGCTGGGCGTGTCGTCGAAGAACCAGGAAGTGCGCAACGCCGCGCTGGCCAGCTACCTGATGTTCGAAGAGTCCTATACGCAGGAATTGATGGCGCTGGGGCGCGCCGACGTCGATGCGCGCCGCCGCGACGTAATGGCCTTCTTCGGCTGGAGCGAGCCGCCGCCATGACCAGCGCCACGCCCGGCCCGCGCCCGCGCGCCACCACGCTGCGGCTGTCGCTCGTGCTGCCCTTCGTCGCGCTGATCGCGCTGCTCACCGCCAGCCTGGGCGCGCTGTGGTACTGGACCGGCGGCAGGGCCGCGTCCACGCTGTCGCAGCAGCTGATGGACGAAATGGTCGCGCGCACCAGCCTGGCCGTGCGCCACCACGTGCAGAACTCGAGCGCGATGCTGCAGACCGCCTTCCCCGCGGACCTGTCCGCGGGCCCCGACATCACCCGGGACCTGGCCGCGCTGCGCCAGCGCCTGTGGATCGCGACCTCGCTGAGCGGGCGCATGGGCGACTACGTGCACTACGGCAACCGGGCGGGGCAGAACATCGGGCTGCAGCGCAAGGGCCCGGCGCTGGGCGAGCTGCGCCTGAAGACGCGCGGCGAAGACCACCGCGTCTTCTACCGGCTCGACGGCATCAAGGGCAAGCCCGAGCCGCTCTCGACCGAAAGCATGATGTTCGACCCGCGCACGCGGCCGTGGTTTCGCGCCGCGCGCGAGGCTCCGGGAGACGTCTGGACGCCGGTCTACATCGACTTCAACACCCGCGACCTGGTCATGACGCGCGCACGCCGCGTGCTCTCGCCCCGCGGCGAATTCGAGGGCGTGGTGGCCACCGACCTGTTCCTCGACGGACTCCAGCGGTTCGTCGCCGAACTGCCGATGGCGCCGGGCGGGCGCGCCATGATCCTGGAGCCCGACGGTGCGCTCGTCGCCATCTCGGGCATGCCCAACATCGCCACGGGCAAGGACGGCAGGCCCGAGCGCATCCACGCCGAGCACAGCGGCGACCCCCTGCTCGGCGCGACCTTCGGCGCGCTGCGCCAGGCCTTCGCCACCAACGCGCCCGGGCGCCACGAGCCGCTGGTGATCGACACCGCCGACGGCACGGTGCAGGTCGCCTACCAGCGCATCAGCGACGCCGCCGGCCTCAACTGGCTGGCCGTCGTGACGCTGCCGCGCAAGCAGATACTGGCCGGCATCCGCCGCGACCTGGTGCTGATGGTGGCGCTGGGGCTGCTCGCGCTGGGCGTGGCGCTGGGCACGGGCCTGCACGTCTTCGGCGGCGTGGCCAGGGACATGCGCAGCCTGACGCGCGCGGTGCGCGGCATCGGCCAGGGCCAGATCGACGCCCCGATCCCGGTGGCGCGGCGCGACGAGATCGGCGAGCTCGCGCGCAACTTCCTGCGCATGCGCCACGGCCTGTTCACCGACCCGCTGACCGGCGTGGGCAACCGCGCCGCCCTGCTGCACACCCTCGCCCGGCTGACCCGGCCGCGCGCCGCCGACGGGCGGCGCGCGCCGTTCGCGCTGCTGTTCATCGACCTGAACCGGTTCAAGCCGCTCAACGACCGCTGGGGCCACGACACCGGCGACCAGGCCCTCATCGAGGTGGCACGCCGCCTGCAGCAGCGCCTGCGCCCGGGCGACACCGTGGCCCGCCTGGGCGGCGACGAGTTCGTCGCCGTGGTACAGGGCATAGCCGACGACGCGCAGGCGCGCACCGCATGCCACCATCTGCTGGCCCTGATCGAGCAGCCGCTCACCACCCTGCAGGGCGTGCCCGGGATGGAAACCGTCTCGCTCGGCGCCACCATCGGCTACGCGCTGCATCCGCGCGACGGCCACGACGCGGTGGCGCTGCTCAAGCACGCGGACGACGACATGTACCGGCGCAAGCTGCCGGACACCGTGCGCTGACGCTTCCTACAATGGCGGGCTTCGCCCCGATCGCCCGAGAGCCATGTCCGTCCGCAAGATCTTCGCCACCACCGCCCTGCCGTATGCCAACGGCAACTTCCACATCGGCCACATCATGGAATACATCCAGGCCGACACCTGGGTGCGGGCCCAGCGCATGCAGGGCAACGCGGTCGACTTCGTGGGCGCCGACGACGCCCACGGCGCGCCCATCATGATCGCCGCCGAGAAGGCCGGCAAGACGCCGCAGCAGTTCGTGGCCGACATCGCGGCCGGGCGCAAGCAGTACCTGGACGGCTTTCACATCGCCTTCGACAACTGGCACAGCACCGATGCGCCCGAGAACCACGAACTGGCGCAGCAGATCTACCTGGACCTGAAGGCGAACGGCCTGATCGAGACGCGCACCATCGAGCAGTTCTTCGACCCCGAGAAGAACATGTTCCTGCCCGACCGCTTCATCAAGGGCGAATGCCCGCGCTGCCATGCCAAGGACCAGTACGGCGACAACTGCGAAAGCTGCGGCGCCGTGTATGCGCCCACCGAGCTCATCAACCCCTACTCCGCGCTGTCGGGCGCCAGGCCCGAGCTGAAGCAGTCGGAGCATTTCTTCTTCAAGCTCTCGGACCCGCGCTGCGTGGAGTTCCTCGAGGAATGGACGCAGGACGGCGTGCACGTGCAGCCCGAGGTCGCGGCCAAGATCAAGGAATGGTTCGGCACGCGCACCAACCCCGACGGCACGACCAGCGAGGGGCTGGACGACTGGGACATCTCGCGCGACGCGCCCTACTTCGGCATCGAGATCCCCGACGCGCCGGGCAAATACTTCTACGTCTGGCTGGACGCGCCCATCGGCTACCTGGCCTCGCTGAAAAACCTGCTGGCCAGGCGCGGCCAGGACTACGAAGCCTACATGGCCGACCCGCTGCTCGAGCAGTACCACTTCATCGGCAAGGACATCATCACCTTCCACACGCTGTTCTGGCCCGCCATGCTCAAGTTCAGCGGCCGCAAGACGCCAACGAAGATCTGCGTGCACGGCTTCATGACCGTGAACAACGGCGAGAAGATGAGCAAGAGCCGCGGCACGGGCCTGGACCCGCTCAAGTACCTGAGCCTGGGCATGAACCCCGAGTGGCTGCGCTACTACCTGGGTGCCAAGCTCAACGGCAGGAACGAAGACATCGACTTCAACGCGGGCGACTTCATGCTGCGCGTGAATGCCGACCTGATCGGCAAGTACGTGAACATCGCCAGCCGCGCCGCCGGCTTCATCACCAAGCGCTTCGGCGGCAAGCTGGGCCAGCCCAGCGCCGACGGCCTGGCCCTGCTGGAGCACCTGCGCGCGCAGCAGGCCGCCATCGTGCAGGCCTACGAAGCCCGCGACACGGCGCGCGCGGCCCGCGAAACCATGCAGCTGTGCGACCGCGTGAACGAATACGTGGACGCCAACAAGCCCTGGGAGCTGGCCAAAAAGGAAGGCATGGGGGCGCGCCTGCACGACGTGTGCAGCACCTGCATCGAGGCCTTCCGCCTGCTGACGATCTACCTCAAGCCCATGCTCCCGCGGCTCGCGCAGCAGGTCGAATCCTTCCTGGGCGTCGCGCCGCTGCACTTCGCCGATGCCCGCCACCTGCTCGGCAGCGGCCACGCCATCGGGCAGTACCAGCACCTGATGCAGCGCGTGACCACGGAGCAGCTCGACGCCCTGTTCGCCCTGCCCGAGCCGGCGGTAGAACAGGTGCTGCCCGGCGGCGAAGCCATCGCCCCCGCCATCACCATCGACGACTTCGCCAGGATCGACCTACGCATCGCCAAAATCGTCGAATGCAAGGCCGTCGAGGGCTCGACCAAGCTGCTGCAGCTCGCGCTGGACGCGGGCGAGGGGCGCCTGCGCAACGTGTTCTCCGGCATCGCCAGCATGTACCGGCCCGAGGACCTGCAAGGCAAGCTGACCGTGCTGGTCGCCAACCTCGCGCCGCGCAAGATGAAGTTCGGCGTCAGCGAAGGCATGGTGCTCGCAGCCAGCCACGCCGACGAGAAGGCGCACCCGGGCATCTACGTGCTGGAGCCCTTCCCGGGCGCGCAGCCGGGCATGCGGATACACTGAAATTCATAGCTGCTGGCGCTTGCTGTACAAGTGCCAGAGCCGTATTTCTTTCAAGAAACCGATGGCGGCACGGGCAGCGCGACAGCAGACAAAAAAGCGCCCGGTGCGGGCGCTTTGCATGGAGCGGAAACAACACCAGCGCAGGTGTTCGATTTCATGGCATCCATGGCGGAGAGGGTGGGATTCGAACCCACGGTACGCTTGCACGTACGCCTGATTTCGAGTCAGGTACATTCGACCACTCTGCCACCTCTCCGGTGTCGTGGAGCGGGCGATTCTAGCAGCGAAACCGTGGCCGGCACGGAAGCTGCTCCCGCAGCATCTTGATACAAAACAAGGGGGCGCGGAAACAAATCGGCCCTCATTGTTTCGCGCGCGCTGCCGATGAGCCAATAAGCTCACCCGGCACGCGCGACACCGGCGCGCCGCGTGCCCGAAGTTCCCGAGAGGCCGCTACACGCAATGGATGCATCCACCACCATCGTTCCGAAGCAGGAATCCCCGCCTGCACCCGCCCGACAGACACCGCTCGTCCCACCCGAAACCATCGCCCTGACACTGGCCGCGGCCAGCGTGCTGGCCGCCTGCGGCGGCGGCACGGCCGACGAGCCGGTCCCGTTCGCCCTGCCAGAGGGCGTGGCCGCCAGCCCGACATCGGCCAAGGACGCGGCGCGCTTCCTGACCCAGGCCACGCCGGGCTTTTCCCGGGCCGAGCTGGATGCGCTGGTGCGTTCGGGCTCGTATGCCGACTGGTTCACCACGCAGTTCGCGATGCCGCGCAGCCAGTCGCACTACGACTGGATGGTATCCAGGGGTTACGACAACAGCGACAACCGCTACAGCACCAAGGGGCTGGACAACAGCATCTGGCGCAAGCTCATCGCCAGCCCCGACGGACTGCGCCAGCGGGTGGTGCTGGCGCTGTCGGAGCTGTGCGTGGTCTCGGTGCAGGGCCTCGACACGGCCTGGCCCCAGTTCGCCGCGGCCCACTACCTGGACATCCTGGAGGCCAACGCCTTCGGCAACTACCGCCAGCTGCTCACCGACATCAGCCTGAGCCCGGCGATGGGCTGCTACCTGACTTACCGGGGCAACGCCAAGGCGAATGCGGCCAGCGGGAGCGAGCCCGACGAGAACTACGCGCGCGAGCTGATGCAGCTGTTCACCATCGGGCTGGTGCAGCTCGACCCCGACGGCAGCGTGCGAAGCAGCGGCGGCAAGCCGCTCGAAACCTATACCCAGGCCGACGTGAGCGGCCTGGCGCGCGTGTTCACCGGCTGGGACCTCGACACCTCGGGCCTGGCCAACCCCTACCCCGCGGACGCCATGCGCCGCCCGATGACACAGAAGAGCAGCCGCTACGAGAGCGGCAGCAAGACCTTCCTCGGCGTGACGGTGGCCGCGGGCGCTTCGGCCGCCGAAAGCCTCGGGACCGCCCTCGACACCCTGTTCAACCACCCCAACCTGCCGGTCTTCGTCGGCCGGCAGATGATCCAGCGGCTGGTGACGAGCAACCCCAGCCCGGCCTACGTGGGCCGGGTGGCCGCCACGTTCGCCAACAACGGCAGCGGCGTGCGCGGCGACATGAAGGCGCTGATCGCGGCCATCCTGCTCGACCCCGAGGCGCGCGACCCCGCGGCGGCCGCCCGGCCCGGTTTCGGCAAGCTGCGCGAGCCGGTGGTGCGCTTCCTCAACTGGGCCCGGGCCTACGGCGCGAGTTCGACCGACGGCGCCTGGGCGATCGGCGACCTGTCCGACCCGGCCTCGCGCCTGGGGCAGAGCCCGATGCGCTCGCCCTCGGTGTTCAACTTCTTCCGCCCCGGCTACGTGCCGCCGAACACCAGCTTTTCCGCCCAGGGGCTGGCGGCGCCGGAGATGCAGATCACCAACGAAGTGACGGTGGCGAGCTACGTCAACTACATGCAGCAGGTGATCGGCAATTCGCTCAAGGACGGGCTGAAGGCCGACTACCGCACGCTGCTGCCGCTGGTGGACAAGCCCGCGGCGCTGCTGGCCGAGATCAACCAGGTGCTGGCGGCCGGGGCCCTGTCCGAGGCCACGCTGGCCCGGATCCAGGCGGCGGTGGAATCCGTCGCATCCAACACCACCGCGGGACAGCAGAACCGCGTCTTCATCGCGCTGACCCTGGCCATGGCGTCGCCCGAATTCATCGTACAGAAGTGAGGGCCAGCATGCGCCATTTCCCCAAGATCGAGCCCGACAACGCATCGCGCCGGGTGTTTCTGCAGCGCGCCTCGGCGCTGTCGCTACTGCGCGGCGCCGCGCCGTTCGGCCTGTCGCTGCTGGGCATGGCCGAGGCCGCGGCGCAAAGCGCCGGCGACTACAAGGCGCTGGTGTGCGTGTTCCTCTACGGCGGCAACGACTACGCCAATACCGTGGTGCCCTACGACCAGGCGAGCTACGACCAGCAGTACGCGCTGCGCGGCAACCTGCGCATCCCGCGCGACGAGAACCTCACGCGCAACCTGCTGAACCCCGCGACGGCCCTGCCCGGCGGCCGGCAGTACGCGCTCGCGCCCGGGCTCGATCCGCTGGCCGGGCTGTTCAACACCGGCAAGATGGCGCTGCTGCTCAACGCCGGCACCCTGGTGCAGCCGACCACCGTGGCGCAGTACAAGGCGCGCTCGGTGCCGCTGCCGCCCAAGCTGTTCTCGCACAACGACCAGCAGTCGTACTGGCAATCGTCCTCGCCCGAGGGCGCCACCTCCGGCTGGGGCGGGCGCATGGGCGACCTGCTCGCCTCGGGCAACGGCAATGCCACCTTCACCTGCATCGGCGCCTCGGGCAACGCGGTGTACCTGGCGGGCAGGGAGGCGGTGCAGTACCAGGTGACGCCCAGCGGCGCCATCGCCGTCAGAGGCATCACCTCCTCGCGCCTGTTCGGCTCGGCGGCCGCGTCCGCGACCCTGGAGGCCCTGATGACCGGCCCGAGCGCGCAGCAGCTCGAGAACGAATACGCGCGCGTGTGCCAGCGCTCGATCAGCGCCAACGCGCAGATCGCCGCCGTGACCGCGGCGGCGAACCTCGCGACCACCTTCCCTGCGAACAACGGCTTGGCGAGCCAGTTGAAGGTGGTGGCCCAGATCATCGCCGGGCGCGGCACGCTGGGTGCCAGGCGGCAGGTGTTCTTCGTCTCCATGGGCGGCTTCGATACGCACGACGGCCTGCTCTCCTCGCACCCCCGGCTGATGGCCTCGCTCGGCAGCGCGCTGTCGGCCTTCCACGATGCCACGGTGGAGCTCGGCGTGGACCGCCAGGTGACGACCTTCACCGCGTCGGACTTCGGGCGCACGCTGGTGAGCAACAACGACGGCTCGGACCACGGCTGGGGCAGCATGCACTTCGTGCTGGGTGGCGCGGTCAAGGGCGCCGCGTACTACGGCGACGCGCCGGAGATCGCCAACGGCGGGGCGAACGACGTGGGCCAGGGGCGGCTGCTGCCCGGCCTCTCGGTGGACCAGTACGGCGCCACGCTGGCGAGCTGGCTCGGGGTTTCGGCCAGCGATCAGGACATGGTGCTGCCCAACCTGCGCAACTTCGGCACGCGCAACCTGGGCTTCGTGTAGGCGGCGGGGACTCGCCGCCCGCCTCCTACTGCGGGCGCAGCAGCGCCTGCCCGCCCATCCAGGGGCGCAGCGCCTCGGGGATGGTGATGGAGCCGTCCGGGTTCTGGCCGTTCTCCAGCACCGCGACGAGCGCGCGGCCCACGGCCACGCCGGAGCCGTTCAAGGTGTGCACCAGCTCGTTCTTGCCCTGCGCGTTCTTGAAGCGCGCCTGCATGCGCCGCGCCTGGAAGGCTTCACAGTTGCTTACCGAGCTGATCTCGCGATACGTATCCTGCGCCGGCAGCCAGACCTCCAGGTCGTAGGTCTTGGCGGCGCCGAAGCCCATGTCGCCGGTGCTCAGGCTCACCACGCGGTAGGGCAGTTCGAGCTTTTGCAGGATGGCCTCGGCATGGCGCGTCATCTCCTCGAGCACCGCGTAGCTCCGGTCGGGATGCACGATCTGCACCATCTCGACCTTGTCGAACTGGTGCTGGCGGATCATGCCGCGGGTGTCGCGCCCGTGGCTGCCGGCCTCGGAGCGGAAGCACGGCGTGTGCGCCGTCAGGCGGATCGGCAGCTCGCCCTCGGGGACGACCACGTCGCGCAGGAGGTTGGTCAGCGGCACCTCGGCCGTGGGGATGAGGTAGAGCTTGGCTGAATCGGGCACCGGCTCCGCGTCCTGCCCGCCCTTTTGCGCGGCGAACAGGTCGGCCTCGAACTTGGGCAGCTGCCCCGTGCCGTACAGCGTGTCGGCGTTGACGATGTAGGGCACGCAGCACTCGGTGTAGCCGTGCTCGCGGGTGTGCACGTCCAGCATGAACTGGGCCAGGGCCCGGTGCAGCCGCGCGATGCCGCCCTTCATCACGGCGAAGCGCGCGCCGGTGAGCTTGGCGGCCAGGTCGAAGTCCAGCCCCAGGGCCGCGCCCAGGTCCACGTGGTCCTTCACCGGGAAGTCGAAGGCGCGCGGCGCGCCCCAGCGGCGCAGCTCGACGTTGGCCGATTCGTCCGCGCCGACGGGCACGCTCTCGTGCGGCAGGTTGGGCACCGCGGCGAGCATGGCCTGCAGCC
>CAUJIM010000017.1 GCA_963205335.1 Pseudomonadota bacterium | reverse complement strand
CAGGATGGTCAGGTGCAGCTCGCCGCGGCCCGAGACTTCGAAAATGCCGTCCTCGCTGGTCTCCTTGACGCGCAGCGCGACGTTGGAGCGCAGCTCCTTCTGCAGCCGGTCCCAGATCTGGCGGCTGGTGACGAACTTGCCCTCGCGCCCGGCCAGCGGCGAGGTGTTGACGCAGAAGTTCATCGTCAGCGTCGGCTCGTCGATCTTGAGCATGGGCAGCGGCCGCGGGTTCTCCGGGTCGGACAGCGTCTCGCCGATGCCGATGTGCTCGATGCCGTTGATGAGCACGATCTCGTCCGGCCCCGCCTCGCTCACCTGCACACGGTCCAGCCCCTGGAACTGGTGGATCTGGTTGACGCGCGCCTTGTACTTCTCGCCGTCCGGCCCGGCCATCACCAGCACCTCCTGGCCCGCGCGCAGCGTGCCCTGGTTGATGCGGCCCACGCCGATGCGGCCGACGAAGGTGGAGTAGTCCAGCGCCGAGACCTGCATCTGCACCGGCGCGTTGGGATCGCCCTGTACCGAGGGCACGTGCTTGAGGATGGTCTCGAACAGCGCCGACATGTCCGGCCCCCACTGCTCGCCCGGCTCGCCCTGCGTGAGCGAGCTCCAGCCGTTGATGCCCGAGGCATAGACCACGGGGAAGTCGAGCTGCTCGTCGTTGGCGCCCAGCTTGTCGAACAGGTCGAAGGCGGCGTTCACCACCCAGTCGGGGCGCGCGCCGGGCTTGTCCACCTTGTTGACGACGACGATGGGCTTGAGGCCCAGCGCCAGCGCCTTCTTGGTGACGAAGCGGGTCTGCGGCATCGGGCCTTCCTGCGCGTCGATCAGGAGCACCACGCCGTCCACCATCGAGAGCGCGCGCTCCACCTCGCCGCCGAAGTCGGCGTGGCCGGGCGTGTCCAGGATGTTGATGTGCGTGCCCTTCCAGGTCACGGCGCAGTTCTTGGCCAGGATGGTGATGCCGCGCTCGCGCTCGATGGCGTTGTTGTCCATGACGGTGTCGACCACCTTCTCGTGCGCGGCGAAGGTGCCGCTCTGGCGCAGCAGCTGGTCGACCATGGTGGTCTTGCCGTGGTCCACGTGGGCAATGATGGCGATGTTGCGGATGTGTTTGCTCATGATGGCAGTGCTTCTTTTTGCAGGATTTGCTGGATTTCGATGGGGCTCAGGAGCCGGTCCGGAATGAGTTCGCCCGCCGCGACGTGGCCCACGCCGAGCAGCGCGCGCGGGTTTTCGCCGTAGACGGCGGCGGCTGCGGCGTCGGGCCACGGGCCGCGCCGGCGCAGGCCGGAGAGAAAGCGCCCCGCCTCCTGTTCGCCCAGCGTGATGCCGACGTGGCCGGCGAGCAGCGCATCGACCGGCAGCAGATGCGCCAGCCGCTCTTGCTCGGGCAGGGCTTCGAGCGCGGCCAGCGTGGTGCAGCGCGCAAGGCCGATGCCGCCGGTCTCGGTGCGCCTGAGCGCCACGAGGTGCGCGCCGCAACCCAGGGCCTGTCCGATGTCTTCGGCCAGCGTGCGGATGTAGGTGCCTTTGCTGCAGGAAACATCTATTTTGATAGCTGCTTGCGCTTGCTCCACAAGCGCTGGAGCCAGATTAAGCTCAAATATCTCGACCTCGCGCGGCGCACGCTCGACCTCTACGCCCGCGCGGGCGTATTCGTACAGCGCCTTGCCGTCCTTCTTGAGCGCGCTGTACATCGGCGGAACCTGCCGGATCGCGCCGGTGAACGCGCGCGCCACGGCAGCCAGGCGCTCGGGTGCGAGCACGGCGGGGTCCACCGCCCGGCGCGCGAGCACCTCGCCTTCGGCGTCGCCGGTGCTCGTGGTCACGCCCAGCAGCGCCAGCGCCTCGTAGCGCTTGGGCGCATCGAGCTGCAGCGCGCTGAACTTGGTGGCCGCGCCGAAGCACAGCGGCAGCACGCCGGTGGCCATGGGGTCGAGCGTGCCGGTGTGGCCCGCCTTCTCGGCGCGCAGCAGCCATTTGGCCTTCTGCAGCGCCTGGTTGCTGGAAAGGCCCAGGGGTTTGTCCAGCAGCAGCACCCCATGCACCGGGCGCCGCTGCACCCGGATGCGAGGGGCAGCCGTCGTCATGCGTCCCCGTCTTTGGAGCGCGAGGCCACGGCGCGCGCAATCAGCGCGTTCATGTCGGCCGCGCGCTCCGGCGTGCGGTCGTAGATGAAGTGCAGCGTCGGCACGGTGTGGATCGCGAGGCGCTTGAATAGGCCGTTGCGCAGGAAACCCGCAGACTGGTTGAGCGCCTCGCGCGAGGTCTCGCCGTCGCCCACGAGCACGCTGAAGTACACCTTGGCGTGCGCGTAGTCGGGCGTGACTTCCACCGCCTGGATGGTCACCATGCCGACGCGCGGGTCCTTGAGCGTGCGGATCAGCTCGGCCAGATCGCGCTGGATCTGGTCGGCGATGCGCAGCTCGCGGTGGGGGCCGGAATGCTTTTTCATGACTGACAGCCGGATTCGGCGCCGGGGGCCAGGCGCGCGAAACGCCCGGCCCCCGGCATGCCTGCCTTCACAAGGTCCGGGCGACTTCCTTGACCTCGAAGAATTCGAGCTCGTCGCCTTCCTTGATGTCGGTGCAGTTGCGCAGCTTGATGCCGCACTCGAAGCCTTCCTTGACTTCCTTGACGTCGTCCTTCAGGCGCCGCACCGACTCCACCTCGCCGGTATAGACCACCACGTGGTCGCGCAGCAGGCGGAACTTGCAGCCGCGCGTGACCTGGCCCGAGGTGACGTAGGAGCCGGCGATGGTGCCGATCTTGGTCGCGACGAACACCGTGCGGATCTCGGCCGTGCCCAGCGCCTCCTCGCGCTGCTCGGGCGCGAGCATGCCCGACATCGCCGCCTTCAGCTCATCCACCGCGTCGTAGATGATGTTGTAGTAGCGGATGTCCACGCCGTTCATCTCGGCCGCCTTGCGGGCGTTGGCGTCGGCGCGCACGTTGAAGCCGATGACGATGGCCTTGGAGGCCAGCGCCAGGTTCACGTCGCTCTCGCTGATGCCGCCGACCCCGGCGTACACCAGCTGCACCTTGATCTCGTCGGTCGAGAGCTTGAGCAGCGACTGCGACAGCGCCTCCTGCGAGCCCTGCACGTCGGCCTTGACGATGATGGGCAGGTGCTGCACCTCGCCCGCCTGCATCTCGGTGAAGACGTTTTCCAGCTTGGCCGCCTGCTGCTTGGCCAGCTTGGTGTTGCGGAACTTGCCCGCGCGGTAGGTGGCGATCTCGCGCGCCCGGCGCTCGTCGCCCAGCACCATGAACTCGTCGCCCGCCCGCGGCACTTCCGACAGGCCCTGGATCTCGACCGGGATCGACGGACCCGCGTCCTTGATCGTGCGGCCGTTCTCGTCGCTCATGGCGCGCACGCGGCCGAAGGTCTGGCCGGCGAGCACCACGTCGCCCACCTTGAGCGTGCCCGACTGCACCAGCACCGTGGCCACCGGGCCGCGGCCCTTGTCCAGCTGCGCCTCGATGACGAGGCCCTTGGCCATGGCATCGACCGGCGCCTTGAGCTCCAGCACCTCGGCCTGCAGCAGCACGTTCTCCAGCAGGTCGTCGATGCCCATGCCGGTCTTGCTCGACACGGCGATGAACGGCGCTTCGCCACCGTATTCCTCGGGCACGACCTCCTCGACCACCAGCTCCTGCTTGACGCGGTCGGGGTTGGCCTCGGGCTTGTCGGCCTTGGTGATGGCCACGACGATCGGCACCTGCGCGGCGCGGGCGTGCTTGATCGCCTCCCGGGTCTGCGGCATGACGCCGTCGTCGGCCGCCACCACCAGGATCACGATGTCGGTCGCCTGCGCGCCGCGGGCGCGCATGGCGGTGAAGGCCTCGTGGCCCGGGGTGTCGAGGAAGGTGACGATGCCGCGCGGCGTCTTCACGTGGTAGGCGCCGATGTGCTGCGTGATGCCGCCGGCCTCGCCCGTGGCGACCTTGGTGCGGCGGATGTAGTCGAGCAGCGAGGTCTTGCCGTGGTCCACGTGGCCCATGACGGTGACCACGGGAGCGCGCGGCAGCGCCTCGGCTTCGTGGCTCGATTCCTCTTCGGCGGTGAAGGCCTCGGGGTCGTCGAGCGCCGCCACGATGGCGGTATGGCCCATTTCCTCGACCACGATCATCGCGGTGTCCTGGTCGAGCGGCTGGTTGATGGTGACCATCTGGCCCATCTTCATCAGCACCTTGATGAGCTCCGACGCCTTCACGGCCATCTTGTGCGCCAGCTCGGCCACCGTGATGGTTTCCGGCACGTGCACTTCCAGCGCGCGGAACTCCGCCGGCGCGGCGGCCTCGTGGCGCTGCTCGGTGCGGTCGCCGCCGCCGCGGCGTCCTCCCCCCTTGTGGCCCGAGCGCCACCGGTTGGCGCCCACGCCGCCGCTGCTGTCGCCCCGGGTCTTGATTTCCTTCTTCTTGCCCGCCTCCCCGGCCCAGCTAGAGGACAGCTGCGACGACTTGATCTCCTTGCTGCTCGAGGCAGGCGAGGCCGCGCCCGTGCCGCTCTTGTGCAGCGTGCCCTTCTTGGCGCCAGGGGCCGGCTTGGCGGCCGCCTCCTTGTCCTTGGCCGCGCGCCCGTCCTCGGGCTTCTTGGCCACCAGCACCTTGCGCGGCGCGGCCATCATGGCGCGGATCGCCTCGGCCTCGGCCAGCGCCTTGCGGCGGCGCTCTTCGTGGTCCTCGGTGCTCTCCGCGGCGGCCGGCGCCTGCACTTCGGGCTCGGGCTCGGGCCGCGTGTCTTTCGCCTCGGGCTGGGCTTCGGCCTGCGCCTGCTGGCGCTCTGCCTGCTCCTGCTTCTTGCGCTCCTGCTCGGCGATATAGGCGGCGGCGCGCTCCTGCGCCTCGCGCTCGCGGCGCTCGCGCTCGGCCTGCGCCGCGGCCTTTTCCTCTTCCTGGCGCCGCAGCAGCTCGCTCTGGCGCCCGGCTTCCTCCTGGCGCCGCTCGAGCTCCTGCGGCTCGACCGGCACGCTGGTCTCGGGGCTGGCCGGCGCTTCGGCGGGTGCGTCCGCCGCGCCGTCGCGCTTGATGAAGGTGCGCTTCTTGCGCACCTCGACCTGGATCGTTCGCGCACGCCCGGTGGAATCCGACTGGCGGATCTCACTGGTGGAGCGCTTGACCAGCGTGATCTTGCGGCGCTCGCCACCGGCCGTGCCGTGGCTTGCCTGCAGGTGCGCGAGGAGCTTCTGCTTGTCCGCTTCGTTCACGGCATCGGCCGCGGACTTCTTGGCCACGCCCGCGGCGCGCAACTGCGCCAGCAAGGTTTCCGGCGTCTTGTTGAGCTCGGCAGCGAACTCGGCAACGGTGTTACTCGACATATTCGACTCGTTCCTCCCCCACGCTCATTCATTGCCCGCGGCAAACCAGTGCTCGCGCGCCTTCATGATCAGGGCCTTGGCTTCTTCCTCGCTCTGGCCGGTCAGTTCGACGAGTTCGTCGACCGCCAGGTCCGCCAGAGCGTCGCGTGTGCTGATGCCGGCGGCGGCGAGCTTGACGATGAGCTCCGCATCGAGCCCTTCGAGCTCGCGCAGGTCCTCGTCCACCTTGCCCACCACCTGCTCGCGCGCTATTTCCATGGTCAGCAGCGCATCCTTGGCCCGGGTGCGCAGCTCGTTGACGGTATCTTCGTCGAAACCCTCGATCTCCAGCATCTCCTGCAGCGGCACGTAGGCCACTTCCTCGAGGCTCTCGAACCCTTCCTGGATCAGCACGCCGGCGATCTCCTCGTCCACATCGAGCTTCTCCATGAACAGCTGGCGCGTCGCGCTGGTCTCCTCGGCCTGCTTCTGCTCGGATTCGGCCGCGTCCATGATGTTGATCTTCCAGCCGGTGAGGTCGGACGCCAGGCGCACGTTCTGCCCCCCGCGGCCGATCGCGATCGCGAGGTTCTCCTCGTCGACCACCACGTCCATCGCGTGCTTTTCCTCGTCGACGACGATCGACTGCACATTGGCCGGCGCCAGCGCGCCGATCACGAACTGCGCCGGGTCGTCGCTCCAGAGCACGATGTCCACGCGCTCGCCGGCGAGCTCGTTGCTCACGGCGTTCACCCGCGTGCCGCGCACGCCGACGCAGGTGCCGATCGGGTCCACGCGCTTGTCGTGCGAGAGCACCGCGATCTTGGCCCGGCTGCCGGGGTCGCGCGCGCAGCTCTTGATCTCCAGCAGGCCCTGCTCGATCTCGGGCACTTCGTTGCGGAACAGCTCGATCATGAACTCCGGCGCCGAACGCGAGAGGATGATGGGCGCGCCGCGCAGCGTCAGGTCGACCTCCATGATCATCGCGCGCACGCGGTCGCCGCTGCGCAGGTTTTCCTTGGGAATCATCTCGCTGCGGCGCAGCCGCCCCTCGACGCGCCCGCTCTCGACGATGATGTCGCCCTTGTCCATGCGCTTGACGGTGCCGGTGAAGATTTTTTCGCCGCGGCTCATGAAATCGTTGAGCAGCGTCTCGCGCTCGGCGTCGCGGATCTTCTGCAGGATCACCTGCTTGGCCGCCATCGCGCCGATGCGGCCGATGGGCACCGAGTCGACCGGCTCCTCGATGTACTCGCCCACCTGGATGCCCGGCACGCGCTCCTGCGCGTCCATCAGCATCTCCTCGGCGTCCGGATTCTGCAGCCCGGCCTCGTCGGGCACGACCAGCCAGCGGCGGAAGGTCTCGTGGTCGCCGCTGTCCGGGTCGAGCGCGACCCGGATGTCCACGTCGCCCTGGTAGAGCTTCTTGGTGGCCTGCGCCAGCGCCGATTCCACCGCTCCCAGCACCACATCGTGCTCCACGCTCTTCTCACGCGAAATCGCTTCGATCAGCATCAACAATTCGCGATTCATGCCTCGACACTCCTGTTTTCAAATGACGCCGGACAGTGCGCGCGCCGCGCCCGTCCGCTGTTTCCTGCTGCCTCAGTCCCGCGCGGCCGCATCGGCGCCACGCCCCTTGAAATTCACCACCGGCGCGAGGCGGGCCTCGCGCAGTTCATCCCACTCGAACCCGAGCACCTGCAAGGGCGCGGGTTCCCGCTTCTTGCCCACGCGCTGCCCCGGCTTGGGTGCGGGCGCATCGCTCCAGGCGATCTGCCAGCCGCCCGCCTCGCCGCGCGCTAGCCGGCCGCGGAATTTCTTGCGGTTGGCCGCGACCTGCCCCTGGGCGGCAGCGCCCATCGGCGCCTTGAGCGTCAGGTCGACCACTTCGCCGATGAAGCGCTGCAGGTCGGCCTCGCTGCGCAGCAGGCGATCGATGCCCGGCGAGGACACTTCCAGCCGCTGGTAGTCGACGCCCTCGACCTCCAGCGCGAATTGCAGCTGGCGCGTCACGGCCTCGCAGTCGTCCACGGTGATGCTGCGCACCCCCTGCGCCTCCTGGCCGGGCTGCGGCGCCTGCCAGGGCACGTCGATCGTGACGCGCAGCACTCCCCCCGCGGAGTGCCCGATCTCCACGAGCTCGTAACCCAGACCGCTCACGGTCTGCTGTACCACCTGCTGCAACGCCACTGCTGTGTCTTCTCTCCGAGTACACCGACAAACGAACGACCAAAAAAAACGGGCGGTTGATACCCGCCCGTCTTGGTCGTGAACGCGCTATTGTAGTGGGAAATATGCCTCCAGGCAACGGACCGGGGGCCGCCGGCGTCAGGCCCGGCTGGCGATGATGCGCTGGAGCAAGGCCAGCGCATCGGCGTCGTCCAGGCCTGCTCCGTCGTCCCCGGTCAATCCCGCCAGCATGCGCGAGAGCACGGCCGCCTGCGGCTGGACGGGGCCGAAGAACCGCACCTCGGCGGCGTTGCCGATGAGCAAGGTGGGGAATGTCTCGATATCCAGCTCGCCCACGAGATCTTCCTCGTCCTCGACGTCCACCCAGGCAAAGCGCAGCCGCGGCCAGTCGGCGGCCAGCGCATCGAACGCGGGGCGAATGCCGCGGCACACGTTGCACCACTCGGCGCACAGGCATACCACCCACCACGGCGCCGCCGGCGGCACGGGCGCGGCACCGCCATCCCGGGAGGGCATCTGCGCGCTCATGAGCCCGAACGTTCACGCGCGTGGTGAACGTCGATCGGTTCGACCCTTGCGGCCCGGTGGCCCCAGCTGGCACGCACATAGGACAGCACCGCCGCGACATCGGCATCCGCCAGGAGATGGCGGAACGGCGGCATGCCGTATGGCCGCGGGTTGCCCGCCGTCGCCGGCAGGTAGCCGCCGCGCAGCACGATCTGGATCAGGTTGAGCGGCTCGGCCAGCGCCACCGCGCGGTTGCCCGCCAGCGCCGGAAACGCCCCCGGTTGGCCTTCGCCCTCGTCGCCGTGGCATTGGGCGCAGTGGTCGGCGTACACCCGCTGGCCGCGTTCGAGCACCGCTGCGGGGGCGGCGCCGGCCGGTGCCGCCGGCGGCTCGTCCCGGGGCAGCGCCCGCAGATAGGTCGCGATGGCGCGGGCGTCCGCCGCGTCCAGGTACTGCAGGCTGGCGAAGACCACTTCGGCCATCGGCCCGGATACGCCGGCGTGCGCCGATACGCCGGTGGTGAGCAGCGACACGGCTTCCTGCAAGGGCATGCCGGCCAGGCCCGCCTGCGACGCCGAGACGAGCGACGGGGCCCACCAATGGTCTCCGGCCACCAGGCCGCCGGCAAGCGGCGCGTCGCGCCGCGGCCCGCCCAGGGCATCGCGCGGGGTATGGCAGGCCGCGCAGTGGCCCAGGCCCTGCACCAGGTAGGCACCGCGATTCCAGTCGGGGGACTGGTGGGCCTGCTCCACCCAGGCGCCGGGGCGGAAATACAGCGCGCGCCAGACCGCCAGCGCGGCCTGCGTCCCGTACGGAAACCGCAGGCCATGCGCGGGCGTGGCCTGTGCCACCGGCGGCAGGCTGCGCAGGTAGCTGAAGATCGCGTCGGAGTCGGCGCGCGTCACGCGGGTGTAGTCGGTATAGGGAAACGCCGGGTACAGCAGGCGCCCGTCGCGCGAGCGGCCGTTGTGCAGCGCGCGCCAGAAGTCGTCGGCGCTCCAGCGCCCCAGGCCCGTCGCTTCGTCCGGCGTGAGATTGGGGGCGAAGACTGCGCCGAACGGCGTTTCGATCGCCCGCCCGCCGGCATACGCCGCGCCGGCAGCGCGCGTGTGGCAGGGGGCGCAGTCGCCGATGCGCGCCAGGTAGGCTCCGCGCGCGACGACCCCGGGCGCCGTGGAGACCACGTCGCCGGCGGCATCCGCCGGCGTCTCGTCGAGCTGGTTCAGGGTGAACACCGCGTATGCGGCGACCGCCAGCGCCAGCACGACGCCGACCACCCGGCTCGTGGCGACGAAGAGCGCCCTCATGGCCTCGGCCCCCTGGCGGTGGCGGGCAGCGGCGCCTGCAGGCTGCCGCAGCGCAGCGGCGGCTCGGCCGGCGCCGCGGCGGCGGGCCTGCCGCCGTCCGGGACCGGCTGGGTGGCGAGCCACGCGGCCACCGCCTGGACGTCGTCGAGCGACAGGCGCCGGGCGATGTCCGCCATGCAGTCGGGCGCCTGGGCGTGGCGCTGTCCGGTGCGCCACGCGCCCAGCTGGCTCGCGAGATAGTCGCGCGAGACGCCCAGCAGGCCCGGGACGAAGGGCGCCGCGCCGGTCAGGCGCTCGCCGTGGCAGGCGGCGCAGGCAGGCACGTCGCGCGCGGCGTCGCCCTGGCGGACCAGCGCCCGGCCCCGGTCGAGGACCGGCTGCGGCGCCGTGGGCGGCGCGGGGCTGGCGTACGGCAGCTGCAGCGCCGCGAAATGCCGCGCGATCTCATGCAGGTAGTTGTCGCCCAGGTGGGTCAGCAGGTAGGCCATCTGCGGGTAGCTGCGCCGGCCCTCGCGGAAGTTGCGCAGCTGGTTGTACAGATAGCCCGAGGGCTTGCCGGCGATGCGCGGGAAATAGCCGTCGGGCGTGGCGCGGCCTTCCTTGCCGTGGCAGGCGGTGCAGGGCAGCACCCGGTCCGCCATGTCCGGCGCCGGCGGGCCCGCCGCCCAGGCCGGCGCCGAAAGCAGCAGGCACGCCAGCAGCGCGCCCCACCCACGAGAGCGCATGGCGCTCACCCGCGCCCGACGAACGGCATCTTGGTGGCCATCACGGTGTGGAACAGCACATTGGCCGAAAGCGGCAGGTTGGCCATGTACAGCACCGACTGGCCGACGATGTCGACGTCCATCAGCGGCTCCTCGGCGACCGCGCCGTGCGCCTGCATCACCCCCTGCGTGAGGCGGTGCGCCAGCGGCGTGTCGGCGTTGCCCACGTCGATCTGGCCGACGGCGATGTCGAAGTGGCGCCCGTCGAGCGAGGCCGACTTGGTGAGCCCGGCCACCGCGTGCTTGGTCGCGGTGTAGGCGATCGAGTTGGGGCGCGGCGAGGTGGCCGAGATCGAGCCGTTGTTGATGATGCGCCCGCCGCGCGGCGTCTGCGCCTTCATCACGCGGAAGGCGTTCTGGATGCAATAGAACATGCCGCTCAGGTTCACGTCGACGACGCTCTGCCACTGCTCCACGGCGAGATCCTCGAGCGGGATGGCCGGCGCGCCGGTGCCCGCGTTGTTGAACAGCAGGTCGACCCGGCCGAAGCGCTGGAGCGTGGCATCGAACAGATGGCGCACGGCCTCGGGCCGGGCCACGTCGGTGGCCACGCTCAAGACGCGTTCGGGCGCCCCCGACTGCGCCGCCACGGCCTGCAGCGGCTCGAGGCGCCGCCCCGCAAGCGCCACGCTCCAGCCACCGGCCAGGAGCGCCAGCGCGGCGGCCCGGCCGATGCCCGAGCCGGCGCCGGTGACGATGGCGATTCTGCGGTCGTGGGTCATGGGAGCTTCTTCCTCGGGGCATGGCGCCCGCGCTGGTCCTTGGCCACCTTGGTTTTCGCGGGCATTTTCTCCGGTTTGCGGCGCTCCGCCGCGCCGGCGCGCACGCCCCCCTGGGCCCGTTCCGTGCGCGCCGTCTTGGCGGGCGTGCCCGCGGCCTCCTCGTGCACCAGCCGGAAATCGATCTTGCGCCCATCGAGGTCGACGCGGCTGACCTGGACCCGCACGCGGGTCCCCAAGCCGTAGCGGATGCCGGTGCGCTCGCCGCGCAGCTCCTGGCGCGCCTCGTCATGGCGGAAATACTCGCCGCCGAGCTCGGTGATGTGCACCAGCCCTTCGACGTAGAGTGCGTCGAGCGTCACGAAGATGCCGAAGCTCGTGGCCGCGGTGACCACGCCGCCGTATTCCTCGCCGAGATGCTCGCGCATGTACTGGCACTTGAGCCAGGCCTCGACGTCGCGGCTGGCCTCGTCGGCGCGGCGCTCGTTGGCGCTGCAGTGCAGGCCCGCGGCCTCCCACGCCTGGGCGTCGCGCGGGGCGCCGGCCGGTCCGGTCCGCGTCTCCTGGCGCCCCCTGGCAGCCCACTGCCGCGCCAGCTTGTGCTGCGCCTCGCCGGGCACGGGCAGCGGGGGGAGCTGGTACTTCCTGCCGGCCAGGATGGACTTGATGACGCGGTGCACCAGCAGGTCGGGGTAGCGCCGGATCGGGCTGGTGAAGTGCGTATAGGCCTCGAACGCGAGGCCGAAGTGGCCGCTGTTGATCGGGGTGTACAGCGCCTGCTGCATCGTGCGCAGCAGCATGCTGTGGATCTGCGGCGCGTCGGGCCGGTCCTTGGTCGCCTCGGCGATCGCCTGGAAGGCCTTGGGCGGCGGGTCGTCGGGGAGCGCGACGTTGACGGCCAGCGCCTTGAGGTAGCCGCGCAGGACATCGAGCTTCTCCAGCGTCGGCCCCTCGTGCACGCGGTACAGGCAGGGACGCTTGTACTGGCCGATGAAGTCGGCCGCGCAGACGTTGGCCGCGAGCATGGACTCCTCGATCAGCCGGTGCGCCTCGGTGCGCACGCGCGGCACGATTTTCTCGATGCGCCCGTTGTCGTCGCAGACGATCTGCGTCTCGGTGGTCTCGAAGTCCACCGCCCCGCGGGCGTGGCGCGCCGCCAGCAGCGCACGGTAGACGTCGTGCAGGTTGAGCAGGTCCTTCACCCGGTCGCGCCAGCGGCCCGCCTCCGGCCCCCGGGTGTTGGCCAGGACGGCCGCGACGTCGGTGTAGGTCAGGCGCGCATGGCTCAGGATCACCGCGGGATAGAACTGGTAGGCATGCACCTCGCCACCGGCGGAGACCACCATGTCGCACACCATCGCCAGCCGCTGCACCTCGGGATTGAGCGAGCACAGGCCGTTGGAGAGCTTCTCGGGCAGCATCGGCAGCACGCGGCGCGGGAAATACACGCTGGTGGCGCGGTCGTAGGCGTCGGTGTCGATCGCGCCGCCCGAGTCCACGTAGTGGCTCACGTCGGCGATCGCCACCAGCAGCCGCCAGCCCTTGGCCCGGCCGATGCGCGCCGGCTCGCAATAGACCGCGTCGTCGAAGTCGCGCGCGTCCTCGCCGTCGATCGTCACGAAGGCGACGTCGGTGAGATCCACGCGGCTGCGCCGATCCGCCGCGCGCACCGTGTCGGGCAGCGCCTGCGCCTGCGCCAGGCAGGCCTCGCTGAACATGTGCGGTACGCTGTACTTGCGCACCGCGATCTCGACCTCCATGCCGGCGTCGTCTACTTCGCCGAGCACTTCGACCACGCGCCCCACCGGCTGGCCGAACAGCGCGGGCGGTTCGGTGAGCTGCACCACCACCACCTGTCCCGCGCTGCCCGTGCCGGTCGCGCCCTTGGGGATGAGCACGTCCTGGCCATAGCGCCGGTCCTCGGGCGCCACCAGCCAGATGCCGGCCTCGTGCAGCAGGCGGCCGATGATCGGCTGCGGCGGCCGCTCGATGATCTCGAGCACCCGGCCCTCGGGGCGGCCGCGCCTGTCCTGGCGCACGATGCGCACGCGCACGCGGTCCTTGTGCAGCACCGCGCGCATCTCGTTGGGGGGCAGGTAGATGTCGGCCTCGCCGTCATCGCGGACCACGAAGCCGTGTCCATCGCGGTGGCCCTGGACGCTGCCTTCGATTTCATCGGTCGCGACCGCGCCGACGTGATTTTCGTTTTTTTTGCTATACAATCTGCGACTTTCCTGAAATGCCCAGGTGGCGGAATTGGTAGACGCACTAGTTTCAGGTACTAGCGGGTAACACCGTGGAGGTTCGAGTCCTCTCCTGGGCACCACCAACATGGTGGTTTGAATTGAAAAAGATTACGTTTCCCTATACAGAAGCCGCCTTGTGCGGCTTTTCTTTTGCTTTTTTTCGCCAAAACGTGGCACAGTACGACCCACTTTTGACCCACGACATGACCCAGTGATACGGAGACAGGTGAAGGTCGGCAGCGGCCCAAGTGCATTGCGCGATTCTGGCACGTTCCGCACGAAGCGCGAGGCTGAGGAGTGGGCGGTACGCCGAAGGGCCGAACTCAAGGCTCAACACGATGGCACCGAAGGCGCGCACAAGTCGCTGCGCGATGCGATGCGCCGCTACGCCGAAGAGGTCGACTTCAGTGCTCATGGCGCCCCAAAACAAAAAGGCCCGCCGAAGCGAGCCTGGAAAAAAGAAAACCGCCTCGTGGGCGGTCTCGTTTGAAGTGATTTCAGCTACTGCGCGAACTATCCGCTCTCAGGCATGCCCGGCTAGCGCCTCATGCACGGCGTCGGGCCGCATGGCGGCCACACGCAGCAGCGTCTTTGCCGCACCGGATGGCTCGCGGCGGCCTTGCTCCCAGTCCTGGAATGTGCGCACCGACACGCCCAGCAGGCCGGCAAATTGCGATTGCGACATTCCCAGGCGCTGACGGGCTTCTGCTGCGGGGGTGATCCTCACCACGTTGACCTTGCCCACGTTGCCCGCCTTCACATCGCGGATGGACTGCAGCAGCTCTGCCCCAATGTCGCGCTTTGCATCGCGCGCTTGCAGTTCTCGTTCATTCATCGGCATGGTCAAACTCCTCGGCAATCTGGCGCAAGATGTGCGCCGGAATGTTCTCCACGGCACCTTTGCCGTAGATGACAAGCGCAACCACCACACCACTGGCTAGGCGGGTCGTGTAGATCACACGCACACCGCCGCGCTTGCCTTTGCCGCCCGCACCCCAACGGACTTTGCGGCATCCACCGGAGCCAGGAACAACATCCCCCGACTCAGGGTGGCCAGCCACGAAAGCCATGAACTCGCCATGCTCTTCCTCTGACCAATAGTCGGGCCAGTGTTTGGTGAAGAGAGGCGACTCCACGACGGTGAGCAGTTGCATGCCTGAATTATACGGCAAAGCCGTATATTCACCGCCGCGTACCGCCTTACTTCCCTTCTCGCTTCGGCGCGAACTCGCGCATGGTTTCAATTGCGGTCTGCTCCATGAGCATCAGTGCGTCGTGAAGCTCTTCCCAGTCCGATTTCTGCCTTTCCATCAGCGGATAGATGGCAGGCCAATCAAGCCCAATCGGCGCTCCGCCCATTGGCGGGAAGCGCCAGCGGGTACCGACGCGCGAGAACACCAGGTAAGCATCCCGATTGTCGGGCCAGATGCCTATCGTCTCAGTCTCGTAGTCTTCAAGTTCAAAGCCCTCCGCGCGTGCCTCTGTCTCGGTGATTGGCGGCTCGTATAGGGCGCGCGCGAGGGCCTTCAGTTTCCCAGGCGGCCTTGGTAGATAGCCATCTCGTAGGCAGAAACGATGCTACCGAGCGCGCCGCCGCTCATGTTCTCCAACTTGGTGAGCGCGTCCGCATTCAGCGTGTCGGACAAGTCCCAGCCGGTGGCAAATTGCAGCACCAGAGCAGCGTCAGCCGACATGCCCTCGCGCACGACTTCCACCAGGCGCTTGCGCTCGCCATCGGTCTTTTCCGCACGCTCTTTGCCGCGGGCCAAAGTCTCATCGATGCCTGTGTCTCGAATCTCAGCCCACTCCAGCTTGCTGTGCGTCTTGCAGTGGAACGTGATCTTGTGCTGCTTGCCGCGCACGTCGATCGTCACGGGCAGGTCAAAGTCCGGTGCGCTTTCGAGCATGGACAGGCTTGCTGCGGGGATGGTCTTGTCTTTCGACATGGAATGGTTTCCTTCGCTGGTGGTTGATTGCCCGTGCCTGCCGCCGCCGCCCCAGCGAAGAGGCGGATGGCGACAGGTCGGTGCTCAGGGGTGCGCGCAGGCGCAAGAAACCCGCCGTGCGGTTGGCAGGGCGGGCGGGTGTTTACGCGACGTAGCGGGTGCCGATGTTTTGGGCGTTCACCGCGCACTTGACGACGATAATCTGACCCTCGGTCAAGGTCTCTTCTTCATTCAGAGCAACCTTTGCGGGGATCAACGATATCGCCCCAGACTTGGAACGACGACGCACGATGGTGAACGCGGCGGTCGCGCTCAGATCGACCAGAGCGGTATACCCTGGCGTGCCGATCATGTCCGCGTCCATGTCGAACGTGCGAGAAACGGCGTTGAAGCCGTCGTTGAGCACGATTTCCACCTCGGACTCAATGAACTTGACGTTCACGGTCTTCGGGTCGCCACCGCTCGAGCTGTGGTTCATGGTCTTGTCCAGATCAACCCAGGTGGTGGCCTTCTGGACAGAACCGATGCCGGAGCCAGGAGAGAAGAGACTGGTGCTGCTGGTGTTGCAACCTTCGAGGACGAAAGTGTCCGTCGTGATCCCTTTGATGCGGAAACGTCCCCGGTGTCCTGTCTTCAAACAGAGGACGGGACTTTGGCTCCCTCCTTGGGCTCCTGGCGGAACTCGGGTATGGGTTCGCCTACCGAGTTCTGGACGCTCAGTACGTCCGAGTTCAATCACACCCTCGCGCCGTCCCTCAGCGACGCCGGCGTGTGTTCGTTGTCGGACATTCTGGAGGACTCTGGCAGCGTGCCGCAGCGGTACTTTTTGAGCGCGAAAGCCTGCGCGGGCATCCTGCGCCGCGCCGCGAAGCGCGGGAAAGCGTTGCCGGAACCATTAGTGCGCGCACTCAGGGCGGTGGCGGACTCGGAACCGACTTCGAACTAGGTGGCGGACTTATCCCCGCCATCGTCAGCCAAGCAATGAGCAGCAAATGGGCCAAGGGCACGGCGGGGCCGGCGGGGCCGGCGGGGGATGAACATCACAACCTGATTCCGGTTCCGTTCGACACCACGCAAATCACGTCGGCATCGAACTACGGCAGCCGCTGGCACAACGGCGTCATGCAGGACATGCAGGTGCGCCGCATGACGCCATTGGAATGCGAGCGCCTTCAGGGCTTCCCCGATGGACATACCAATGTGCCTCACCGTGGAAAACCTGCCGCAGACGGCCCGCGCTACAAGGCGCTGGGCAACTCTTGGGCCATCAATTGTGCGCGCTGGATCGGCGAGCGAATAGAGCAAGTCGAAGAAATCACCACATACCAGTCCCGCTCCACCGCGGGCCTTGCTTTTTCAGAGGCTGTATGACCCAGCAAATCTCCGACATCTACGACGACGCTGCCGACGCGTTCGACGCCGACATCGCGATTACCACGCGCGAACTGGCTCCAATGATTGCCGCGCTGGTCGAGGCGATGGGAGGTGCGGCATGAAAGCCCTCACCATCTGCCAACCCTACCCCCACTTGATCCTGATCGGAGAAAAGCACGTCGAGAACCGGACGTGGCCGACCAGGTATCGCGGGCCGCTGGCTATTCACGCAGGCAAGAGCCGCCAGTGGCTTGAGGATGGCGACGAAGAGCGCGCCGAGGCCATGGGCCGCCCGCTGGTGTTCGGTGCCATCGTGGCCACCTGCACGCTGGCCGACTGCCTACGGATCGTGGACATCGAAAACGGCATCTTCGACGACAAGTATCCGCAACTCAGAAACCGGGCTCACTGCTTCGGGCCGTGGTGCTGGGTGCTGACCAACGTCAAACCTTTGCCTGCGCCCGTGCCGTGGCGCGGGGCTCAGGGGTTGTTCGATGTTCCCCTCTTTGAACCGGAGGCCGCGTATGCCTGAAACCACCGAACTATGGGCGCTCCACATCGAAGGCCCCGACGACATCTACGCGATGCCATCAAAGGAAGCCGCCGAAAACCACGCGCGCATCCTGAACGACTACTTCAACGATCCGCGCCGAGAAGGCTATTTCTTTCTGCGCCAGGCCTTCGCGGTGCACTGGCCATACTCCGCAGAAGCGCATGCCGAAGACATGCGCGAGAACCTGAAGGCATTTTCATGACTACCAATACTACCTTGACAGAAGCAGAGCGCCTGCTGCGCCGCGATGCCGAATCCGTGCGCGAATCCCACACCTCACACAGTAACCGCAATGACTGTCTCGATGCCGACGATCTGGCGGAAGTCGCAGCGTCTTCGGAAGAAGACACCGCCCGGTTGGCCGGCAGAGGCCCAGTGATCTGGGATGACCCGGAATGGGCCGCCGACGAAGAACTATCGTACTGGGGGGACGACGATGGCGAATAACAAAACCACAAGCGCAGCACCGAGCGATGCGGAGTTAGCTGCATTCACCGATGCTTTCGATTGGGATAGATGGATTTGTCCAACGCTCGCCAAGCGTGCATTCGCTCGCGCCGTCGTGGCACACTGGACCAGGCCCACACCGCCTGCTGTAGTGGAGCCGCCCGAACTGTCGCCAGACTTCACGGACACGGCACGCGCGGCTCTGCTGTGGGTGCTGTGGCACCACCAGGGCGGCAGTAGTCCCGTAGGTCAACCAATCCGCTTCGCCTTGGGTATGGGCCAGCACGACAGTCTGAACGAGCACCAGCTTTCCGAAGCCAAGCGCTGGGAGCGCCTGCACCCGGCGAATCCAGCAGTGTTCCCGCGCGGGCCGGATCCGCTTTCGGACGACACCATCATGAACGCCTTCTGCAATACACCGGGACTATCGCCCCGACAGATGGTGAGTTGCTTCATCGCTGGCGCGCGATTTGCGGAACAGTCCCACGGCATCGGCATCAAGAAGGAGAACGGCCATGCCTGAAATCTACGAAAAAATCGGCAGGCGCTACAAGCCCCGCCCCGACCTGGATGCGCTGGGCTGCTTTGGTTCGCATGGCCTCATTATCGGAGCGCAGCGCTACTACATCGGGCGCAGCACGATCCACGCAGCATGCTTTGCCGAGCATGAACTCGCTCGCGCATGGTCACACCTGCCAGCAGGCACGCGCTCCGTCATGCAACGCGACATCGAAGAGGAATTCCGGCGCGACGACGAGGCCCGGGCGGAAAAATCCTCATACCTGCCCCTTGGCTGGGATTGCGATCGAGCTGCCTGGGCCAAGGTGCGTGAACACTGGCATGGCAAAGATGTCCCGCTGGCGCCACACGTGCCGATGCCCACGGAAATCAAGCGAAAGCTTACCGCGCTGGGTGAGCAGATGCTTGAGCTGGGTGCGGCAATGGAATACGTCGGCGGCTTGGACGTCGATATGGCCACGCGCGGGCGCCGCATGGTGGAAGCTGGCTTGGTGGTGCAAGAGTGGGCTAACACAATTTTGGAGAACAAGAATTGATCACCCTGCGGATCCGCAATATGCAACCAGGCCAGAGCTTCATCCTCAAGCGCACCGGCGAGCGTTACGAGTTCATCAACCGCAAACACGAAACACCGGGCGGCACGCAGTACGTGGTGCGGCGCTCTGGATTCGCCAAGCCGAGCACTCTGCACCACTCTTGCGTGGTGGTGCCTATGGAGAAAACATCTTGAAAGTCACAGTACAAATCACCAAGGAATTCGAGGTAACTGCCATCGGCATTACGGCGGAAGTCCGCTACTGGGAGGACGCCACAGTCAACGGCGTCACGGACACGAGCGGCGAGCTGATCCCGCAGCGCTTCGAAGCCTGCTGGGCGCCGATCATCGAGCTGGAAACCGGCCGCGTGCGCGATTGGCCGCAAGGGACGACGGCCGACATCCACTACAAGGTGTGCGATGCCGGCGAATACGAACTGCTCGATGGCAGGAAGGTCGTCGCCCAGAGGGCTGGCTACGTGCCAGATATGTTGAGCGTCGGTGAGCCAGGATACGGCGATTACATCATCATGAAGATCGGCCCCGATGGGCTGATTGAGGGGTGGGAGCCACCTGTCATTAAACCGGATAAATGGTCGTGGGAGCTGCAATCATGACCCGCAAACGCGACATCCGCAAAGCCAGGCGGCAGCGCGAGCAAGAGAAACACCCTGATCCCCGCCAATGAGCGGGGTTCTTTTTTGGAACCTCAAATGCGAAACCTGCTTTGGGTCATCGCGGCCCTGATCATCACACGCCCGCGCGTCGCAGACTGGATCATCCAGCGCGCGCAGCGCACGCCCTACTCCGACATCATCGGCCCGGACGGCAGCCTCTACATGGGCCGGTGGTGGCTGTTCAACGGCTACGGCAAGGATCCGGCAGGCGATCCCACGCCGGCGCGCTGTCCGTGGCTGCCCAGCATCCGCGTGCACCACATCATGCGGCCCGATACCGATCGGCACTTGCATGATCACCCGTGGCACGCTCGCACCATCGTTCTGCGAGGCTGGTACACCGAGGAGCGTCCGTGGGCAACCATGACGGATCGCGAAGCCATGCTGGCCGATGGCATTTCACTGTGCAACACCACGCGAGCCGTGTTCCACCGAGTCGTCGGCTACACCGGGCGCCTGCTATTTGGTCAGTACCACCGCATCAGCGCCGTGAGCGAAGGTGGCGTCTGGACGCTGTTCTTCACCTGGCGCAAGCGCGGTTCCTGGGGGTTCGACGTGGACGGAAGAAAAGTCCCGTGGCGCGAATACCTGAACAACACCACCCAGCCCCGCTAGTCGGGGCTTTGTTTTTTGGAGGCGAACTTGAACGCCATCATTGTTACCACCCCTGACGAACTGCGTGCCATCATCGGTGAGGAAATGCGCGCAGCACTGAAGACCATCGGGAAAAAGAAGATGGTGAACGCTACTGAACTGGCCGCCGAACTTGGCGTGAGCGTGCCGACACTGAGTCGGATGGAAGACGACGGGCGCTTGCCGAAGCGCGTCGGGAGGTACTGGAACAGGGCCGATCTAGAGCGTTGGCAGCGTGACAGAATGACCCATTTATGACCCAATGATCGACGCAAATCCTTTGTTCAAGCCGTTTGCCGCTTCCTCTCCTGGGCACCAAGTGTAAGAGAACCCTTCGGGTTGCACATGAAGACAGGCCGCTCGCGCTCGCGCAGCGGCCTTTTCTTTTGCCCGGCGCACTTCACCGGCGCAGCAGCACCTTGAGCGCGCCCTGCAGGCGCCGCACACTCGCGCCGTCGGCGCTGGCCGCGAGCACGCGCGCCGCGTCCTGCGCCCAGGTCTCGGCGGGCGACGGGTCGTGGCGGCGCGTGAGCAATTGCAGCTGCAAGGCCCGGCGCGCATCGTGGTGTTCGGCGGGGGTCGGCACCTCGGCGGCGATCTCCAGGCGCAGCAAGGCCTCGGCGGCGTCGCCAGCGGCCGCGCCCGAAAGCGCCCTGGCCCAGGCGCCGTGCGCCGCGGCATTCACCTGGCGCCCCAGGTCGCGCGCGGCGGGCAGCAGCGCGGCGTCGCGCTTTTCCCATGCCGCGGCCAGCTGGCCCAGCGCCTCTCCATGGGCCTGCGCGGCCAGCTTGCGCAATGCGCCCTGCGCCTGTTCGAGCGCCTCGCGCTGGGCCCGGAAGGCGGCGTCGCCGAGCCGCGGCCCGCGCGGAGCGCGTTCGGTGCGCTCGCGCTCGCCGAAGCGGCCCGCACCAGGCCGCGGGCCACGGCCATCGCGGCGCTCGGGCGAGCGCCCGGCGGGTGCCGCGGGGGCTTGTCCGCGCGCACCGGGGCGGTCGTCGCCGCGCACCGCCACGACACGCCGCACCGGCGCCGCCGCGTCCGGGGCCTGCGCTCCATCTGCTTCTGTTTTTGGAGCTGCTTGCGCTCTACCAGCAATGGTTTGATCTTGATTTGTTTCTGATTTTTCACCCGACTCCGCACCGCTCTCGCCATGCAGCGCGGCTTCCAGCGCCGCCATGGCCGCGCGGATCCGCTCGGCGTCACCGCTGGCGTTGGCCGCCTCTAGTGCCTTGGACGCCTCGAGCACGGCGCGGTCGTGCGCGTTGAGCTGGGCTACGGCGTGCTCGCGCTCGGCGCTCTTGCGCGCGAACGCCTCGTCGATCGGCTTGCGGAAGGCGTCCCAGAGTTTCTGCTCCAGGCGGCGCTCCAGCGGCACGCCTTGCGCCTCGGCCTGCCAGCGCTGCTGCAGCGCCTTGACGGCATCGATGCGCAAGCCGGCGGCGGCGCCAAGCGCCGTGGCCTCGTCGATCAGGGCGCGGCGGCGCTCCAGGCTGTCTTTCTGCGCCGCGGCCAGCGGCGCGCCCGCGGCCGCGATCGCCTGCTTCCACAGCGGCTGCAGCTCGGCGAAGACTTTCTCGCCCACGTGCCCGCCGCTGCGCCAGCGCTCGCTGAATTGGTGCAGCGCGCGCACCTGCGCCTTCCAGTCGGTCGACGCGCCGTGCTGCGCGGCCCAGGCGTCGACCTCGGCGATCAACGCCTCGCGCTGCACGCGGTGCTCGACGGCCTCGGCGCGCGATTTCTCGAGCCACGCCTCGACCACCTTGTGCGCGGCGTTGCAGGCATCGTCGAATTTTTTCCACAGTGCATGGTTGGCCACCGCGCCCTGGTCGGCCTGCTTCCACTGCTCGCGCAGCTGGCGCAGCAGCTCCTGCATCTTGCGTCCGCCGAGCGCCTGGCCCTCCGGGCGGGCGAGCAGGCCCTCGGCCTTGGCCACCAGCTCCTCGCGGATCTGGTCGGCGCTCCAGCGCTGCCAGCCCTCGAGCTCCCCGGCGGCCACCAGCGCCGCCTGCACCCGGCTTTCGAGCGCGGCGTCGATGAAGCGCCCGTGATCCTTCAGCACCGCCCGCAGCGCACCGGCCGCGCCGACGCTCGCCTTGCCGTGGCCTTGCGCGGTTTCCTGCTCCAGCCGCTGCAGCGCCGCGCCGACGGACTGCTGCGCCGCCTCGATGCGCTGCGGATCGACCGGCGGCTTGCCCGGCGCCGCGGCGGCGGCGGCCGGCACCTCGCCGCGCGCGGCGCGCAGCTCGTCGGCCCAGACCGGCACGGACGGCAGCGGCATGCCCGCGTCCTCGCTGGAGGCCACCGCCTGGCCGAGCGCCGCCTGGAAGGCATCCCAGACGATGCCCAGCTGGGCCTGCGCCGAATCGAGCTGCGCGGGAAAGCGCAGGTCGACGCTGGGCCAGGTCGCGTCGCCCGTCAGCTCGCCGGCCTGCGCCTGCCAATGAGCCACGTCGGCGGCCAGGGCGTCGAGTGCCGACTGCGCCTCGCGCCACGGCTTGGTGGACAGCACCTCGATGCGCTGCGCCAGCAGCACGGCGGCCTCGCGCTGGACCTGCACGCGGTGCTGCAGATCCTCGATCGCCTTCACGCGGTCGGCCAGCCGGGTCTTGAGCCCCAGCAGCGGCTCGCGCGACAGCGGCGCCCCGGCCTTGGCGGCATCGCGCTGCCAGGCCAGCGCGTCGGCGATGTTCAGGCGCGCGCCCGCCAGCAGCGCCTCGGCCCGGGCCGCCCAGTCGGCGGCGATGGCCTCTTGCGCGGCCGCGCGGCGCAGCTCGTCGAGCCGTTCGCGGATGGCCCGCGCCGCGCCCTTGTCGCGTGCGCTCAACTCCTTGAAGACTTCCTGCAGCTGCGCGATCGGCGGCTCGCCCGCGAGCCAGTCGCGCACGCGCGCCGCGCGCTCGCCCGAGGTGGCGGCGGAAAAAGCTCCGCCGGTCAGGCCATCGAGCGGATGGACCGCGGCCACCTTGTCGGTCGCGGGCGGGGTTGCGGCGGGTTCGGGCGTCGGGCTCTGGGTAGAAAAGGGGAACATGGTGCAATAACGATGAGAGGCGGGCGGCCATTGCCGCCCGGACCCACGGCGCAAACGGGCGCACGGGCAGGGTCGCTATTGTGGCGTGGTTTGCGGCGCCCTTACCGGGCCGAGAGCTGCAGCTCGGCGTGGGGCGTGAAAACCTTGTCTTTCTCGCCGGCCCCCTGCAGCTTGCTCGCCCCCACGAAGAGCCGATCGATCGGCACCTGGTGCGCGGCGAGGTAGTCGCGCACGGCAACGCTGCGCGCCAGGGCCAGCTCCTGCATGGCGTCGCCCGGCACGGCGATGCCGTCGAGCAGGAGTTTCTCCATCTCGGCCTGCGGAATGTCCTTGGCCAGGCCCACGAGGTTGCGCGGCTTGGCGATGTTGTCGGCGCGCCGGTATGCCTCCTTGAGCAGCGCGGGGTACTCCTCGGCGCTCACCTGCGTGACCGCCGTCGCGTCCTTGCCGCCCTGCACCGCCGCGCGGCGCTTCTGCGCCAGCAGCAGGTCCTGCAGGCGCTCGCGCTTCCAGGCCTGCTGCTCGGCCGCAGGGTCGGCCCAGCCCACCACCGTGGCCTTGAGCGCCGGGCGGTCGGCGAGCGCCTTGGCGATGGCGTCGAGCTGCTCGCGGGCCTTGGCGCCCAGGTCGCTGCTGCCGGCGGAGAAGGCGACGGCGCCCTGCTCGTCACCGCCCGCGAAGGCGCTCGCCAGCAGCGAGAACGGCGCGGTGACGGCCTTCATGATGAGGTTGCCGATCACCTTGAGGATCACCGGCCCGAGGCGGAACTCCGGGTCGTTGAGCGAGCCGCTGATCGGCAGGTCCACGTCGATCACGCCGTTGCGGTCGGCCAGCAGCGCCACCGCGAGCCGCACCGGCAGGCTGGCGGGCGCGCCCTCCACCTGGTCGCCGAAGGCCAGTTGCTTGAGCACCAGCTTATTGCTGGCGCTCAGCTGCCCGTCGGGCTGGACCTTGTACGCCACGTCCATGCTGAGCTTGCCGCGCTCGATGCCGTGCCCGGCGTACTTCACGCTGTAGGGCGACAGCGGCGGCAGCTCCAGATCGTGCATGTGCCCCTGGATATCCAGCGCCAGGGGCTTCGCCAGGGGATTGAGCTGGCCCGAGACGTCGAGCGTGGCCGTGCCCTGCGCGCGCCCCTTGAGCTCGAGCTGCGCCATCTGCGGCGGCGCGCCGGGCGCCGCCGGCTCCGACGAGAACGCGCTCAGGCGCCCGGTCAACTGCGTCAGGTTGGCGGAGTAGTTGGGCTTGATGAAGTGGTCGGTGAAGTCCACCGTGCCGTTGGTCAGCGCGACCGGCCCGAAACGGATCCGGGGCGCGTCGCCCGCAGGTCCGGTATCCGCGGCGGCTTCGGCGGCGTGGGGCGCCTGCGCGCCGGTGGACGAACGGATGTCCTGCAGGTTGATGCGGCCGCTCTCCTGCACGATGACGCGGGCGAAGAAGTCGCTCAGTGCCGTCTCCTGCACCTCGAGCGCCAGCGGCTTGCCCGGCGCCATGCCCAGCGAGACGCCGCGCAGCGCGAGCGATTTCCAGCGCAGCAGGTCTTCGCCGCGCTCGCCCACGGTGGATTGCCCCGGCTGCGCCGCCTCTTTTTGCGCAGAGGCCACGCGCACATGCACCTCGTCGAGCGCCACGTCGCCCTGTACGCCGACCGAAAGCCCCGCAGGCGCATCGGCCACGCGCACATCGCCGACGAAGCCGCCGTCGGCGCGCAGCACGTCCACGTTCAGCCCCTGCGCCACATACGGCTGCAGCACCTGCAGCGGCAGGTTGCGCGCACGCACCCTGCCCTTGGCTTCGAGCGCCGGCGCCAGCGCCAGCGTACCGTCCCAGGACAATTGACCGGGGTCGGCGCGCCCCGCCCCGACGCGGGTCTGCACGCGCAGGCCGAAGGCCGGCATCCGGCCGTCGCTCCATGCGAAGTCGCGCACGCCCACGTCGAGCGCCGACAGGTTCAGCGCCACCGGAGCAGGCGCCGCCGCATCGCGCAACGCCACCATGCCGCCCTTGAGCTGCAGCCCACCCATCTTGAGCGACCAGGGGGGCGAGGCCGCCGCAGGCGGCGCGCCATGCTCATGGGCGGCGGGCGATGGCGCCAGCCAATCGGCGAACATCCAGGCGCCCGCCTTGTCCCGCGCCACCAGGATCTGCGGCTGCTGCAGCGTCACCTGCCCGAGCGCCACCCGGTGCTGCTGCAGGTCGACCGACGCATCCGTGATCTCCAGCCCCTGCAGCGCGATCTGCGCCCCTTTTGCCGCATTCGCCACGCCTGCCTCGCGCAGCGCCGGGCAGCCCCTGGCCTCGGCGCACGAAAGGCTGGCCTTGGCCAGTGCCAGCCTGGGCAGCTTGAGCAGCAGCGCCTCGCCATCGCGCTCGAGTTGCAGCTTGGCATCCACCACGCCCGCCAGTTCCGGCTTGAGCAGGCCCGCGAGATAGGGCGCGGCCAGCGCCAGGGACAGGTCGTTCACCGACAGCGCCACCTGCGCGCGCTGCGCGGTGACCTCGCCCTGCGCCTGCACGCGGGCGGGCGCGCCCGCCGCCGCGCCGCCGCCGCTCACCTGCATCTCGGTACTGAAATGCAGCGGCTGCTCGAGCGGCCAGGCGGCATCGGTCACCTGCGCCTGCCAGCCGCGCACCTGCCACGCGCGGTGCCCCCCGGATTCGGGAAGGCTCTCGTCCTGCCAGTCGGCCGCGCCGTCGCGCACCTGCACCTGCTGCACGCTGACGGTCCAGGGTGCCGCCGAGGACCCCGGTGGCTGCGGCGGCGCCGCCGCGCCCGCGTCCGGGGCCGCGATCGGCAGGACCACCTTCCCGGAAGCATCGCGCCGCAGGTGGACCCGGGGCGACTGCCACTCGACCGACGCGATCCGCACCTGGCGCTCTAGCGGGCGCACGTCGTCGAGCGCCACCTGCAGCTGCTCGAACGCCAGCAGCGGCGCGCCGGCCGCATCCGCCACGTCCAGCCCGCCGAGCCGCACGCTGCCGCTCAGGCGCACCTTCGGGCTGCCGTCCTGTTCGGAAAACTCCAGGCCCAGGTCGACATCGAGCGTCCCGGCGCGCAGCTTGAGCGGCAGCGACGCGGGAACGTACGCCGCCAGCGGCGCGAGGTCGAAGTCCTTGAGCTGCATCCGCACGCTGGTCTGGCGCGAATCCGCGAACGGCGTCGCCTGCGCCGAGGAGTCGAAGGCGCTACCGTCCAGCTCGAGCGCCAGCCTGGGCGTCACGGTCACCTGCCTGTCGGCGGCCAGGTTGCTCAGGAACGGAATATCCAGCGCCAGCTGGCGCACCGTGTGGCGCACGTCCACCGTGCGGTCGTCGAAGTCCACCTCGCCGCCCTGCAGCTGCAGGTTGTAGAGCGCGAAACGCGCGGGCTCGTCGGAAGGCGGGCTCGGCCGCTGCGCCAGGCGCTGGAGCACGTCGTCGAAATCGAACGCGCCGGGAGCCGTCTGCGCGAACCGCAGCTTCGGGGCGTCGACCTGCAAGGCATCGATCACCGGGGCCAGATGCCACAGCGATTGCACGGCGGCATTGGCGTAGATGCGCTCCACCTGCACCTGGGGGGCATCGCCCGCCGCGTTGGCGATCTGCAGCCCGCGCAGCGTGAGCTCCAGCGACCAGGGAGAAAACGCCACCTGCGCGACCGTCACCCGCCGGCCCAGGATTTCCGAACCCTGCTTTTCCAGCTGCGCGCGAAGAATAGGCGGCAGCGCCAGCCAGGCGAGCAGGTAGAGCAGCACCACGATGCCGGCGCCCCAGACGACACGCCGCAACCAGACCGAACGCCTTGCCAACCACCCTGCCCGCTGCATCTTTCGCTCTCTTCGCATGTCGTATGCACGAGCGCATATTGTGAGTGCAATCGACCGGCCTGGCGCCCCCGCCAGGGCCATCGGGCGGCGAGAAAACGGAAAGCCCGGCGGCCGGAGGTACTCCGGGCACCGGGCTTGACGGCAGGCACAACGGCCGTTTGCCATCGTCAGCGCCCGGGAGATTGCTGTCCCGGGAGCGGGAGGCAAGCGATTGCCTCCAGGGGTGGCCTCCAAGCGCCAGAGACCTTCGCACGCGCAGCGCGGAACGCTTCGCATGCGCCGGCCTGGCGCTCTTGGCGAATGTCTGCCATGCAGACGGCACCAGCGTAGCAAACCCCCGGATGCTTTGCCAACTGCTTCTTGCAATCTACTGGCGCGGCCGATTGCGGATTACATTCAGACACACACCGATCCGAAGTCTGGAAATGCGCCCGTTTTCACAGGCATTTCGGTTTCTTTAATACTTTTTCTATATAACAAACAGAATAATCAGTATTGACGATGCATTTGAACGCTCCCTAGAATCCGCCCAATCGCCAAGGCATTGGTACAAACCCCTAGATTGTCATCCGCGGACCTTGCGCCAGGCCCCCACCCCGAATACGGCAGATGCCGGTGGGCCGGCAACGGTACAGCTTGCCAGACGTCTTCTTGTCTGGCGCAACGCAAGCCACCATCACTCCTTCGGGCGAGTGGTGCATCGGGCTCGCAACTGGAAGGAATGGAAATGAAGGCACGCTCCCAGGCATTCACCGGCCTCCGCACCTTTGCTACCGACGTGGCCAATGGTTTTTTCGAGCTCACGCACAGCAGCCTCGCGCTGCTCGGCCTGGCGGTCGCCTTTGCCGCCCTCGCGCTGGTGATGCGGCCCGACCTGCGCCAGATGGGCGAAGGTGAACTGATGGGCTGGCTGCAGGAGCGGCAGGTGGCGATGGACGGCTTTGCCACCGAACCGTTCGCCAGCGAGCGCGCCACCGCCAGCAACCCCAAGGACCTGCCGACCGAACAGGCCGCCGTCGCCTACTGGCTGAGCAAGAAATACCGCGTCGCGCCCGAACCGCTGGCCGTCCTGGTGAGCGAGGCCTATGCGATCGGCGCGCGCACCAAGCTCGATCCGACGCTGATCCTCTCCGTGATGGCCGTGGAGTCGAGCTTCAATCCGTTTGCCCAGAGCAACGTCGGCGCGCAGGGGCTGATGCAGGTGATGACGCGCGTGCACACCGACAAGTACGAGGATTTCGGCGGACGCTTCGCTGCCTTCGACCCCGTGGCCAACCTGCGCGTGGGCGTGAAGGTGCTGCAGGAGTGCATAGCGCGCGCGGGCTCGGTCGAGGGCGGCCTGCGCTTCTACGTCGGCGCCGCCAACCTGCCGGACGACGCGGGCTACGCCGGCAAGGTGCTGGCCGAGCACTTCCGCCTGCGCCAGGTGGCCAATGCCTCGGGCAAGGCCCCGGTGCTCGCGACCCGGGCCGCGCCCGTGCAGGCCACCCCGGCGCCGGCGCAGCAGCCGGAAAAGGTCGCCCTGCTCGGCGACGGTCTCTGACCTCACCCGCGCGCTCGGGCCATTGCGCCGCGCGATACACTCGCGCGGTACGCGACTGGCGATAGGCGCGGCCGCCCCCGGTATGGCGGGGATGGCAGCCGACGTGGAGACCCGCAGCAAGCTGCTCACCACGGGGAAGCGTACCGCGCCGAGGCTTGCGGGCCAGCGCGCGATCCGTCGTTCGCCTGGGCAGCCCTTGCACGCCAAGGGACCGACACCTCAGTACCTGCCATGTACCAACGCAACATCCTCGTAGAACAGACCGACCCCGAAGTGTGGGCCGCGATCCAGGCCGAAAACCGCCGCCAGGAAGACCACATCGAGCTGATCGCCAGCGAAAACTATGCCTCGCCCGCCGTCATGGCGGCGCAGGGCTCTCAGCTGACCAACAAGTACGCCGAGGGCTATCCCGGCAAGCGCTACTACGGCGGCTGCGAGAACGTGGACGTGATCGAGCAGCTGGCGATCGACCGCGTCAGGCAGCTCTTCGGCGCCGACGCGGCGAACGTGCAGCCCAACTCCGGCTCGCAGGCCAACCAGGCGGTGCTGATGGCCTTCCTCAAGCCTGGCGACACCATCCTCGGCATGAGCCTGGCCGAGGGCGGCCACCTGACGCACGGCATGGCGCTGAACATGAGCGGCAAGTGGTTCAACGTGGTCTCCTACGGCCTGAACGCCCGGGAAGAGATCGACTACAACGCCTTCGAGGCCAAGGCGCGCGAGCACCGCCCCAAGCTGATCATCGGTGGCGCCTCGGCCTATGCCCTGCGCATCGACTTCGAGCGCATGGCCAGGGTCGCCAAGGAAGTGGGCGCCATCTTCTGGGTGGACATCGCGCACTACGCCGGCCTCGTCGTTGCCGGCGAATACCCCAACCCGGTGCCCTTCGCCGACGTGGTCACCTCCACCACGCACAAGAGCCTGCGCGGCCCGCGCGGCGGCTTCGTACTGATGAAGGCCGAGCACGAGAAGGCGATCAACTCCGCCATCTTCCCCGGCCTGCAGGGCGGGCCGCTGGAGCACGTGATCGCGGCCAAGGCGGTGGCGTTCAAGGAGGCGCTCTCGCCCGAGTTCAAGGCCTACGGCCGGCAGGTGGCGAAGAACGCCCAGGTATTCGCGCAGACCCTGACCGAGCGCGGCCTGCGCATCGTCAGCGGCCGTACCGAGAGCCACGTGATGCTGGTGGACCTGCGCGCCAAGGGCATCACCGGCAAGGCGGCGGAAGCGGCGCTGGGCCAGGCGCACATCACGATCAACAAGAACGCGATCCCGAACGACCCGGAGAAGCCCTTCGTCACCAGCGGCGTGCGCGTGGGCACGCCCGCGATCACCACGCGCGGCTTCAGGGAAGAGGAAACGCGCCTGACGGCCAACCTGATGGCCGACGTGCTCGACAAGCCGGGCGACGAGGCCAACCTGGCGGCGGTGCGCGCCAAGGTGCACGCGCTCACGCAGCGCTTCCCGGTGTATGGCTGAAGGCCCGGGGCCGGCGCGGTGAAGTGCCCCTTCTGCAACCACCCGGAGACGCAGGTCGTCGAGACCCGCGTGTCCGAGGATGGCGGCTTCATCCGGCGCAGGCGCCGCTGCAGCGCCTGCGACAAGCGCTTCACCACCTACGAGCGCCCCGAGGTGCGCTTTCCGGCCATCGTCAAGAAAGACGGGCGGCGCGTCGACTACGACCGGGAAAAGCTCGTCGGGTCCTTCCACATCGCGCTGCGCAAGCGCCCGGTGAGCACCGAGCAGGTGGACGCCGCGATCGAGCACATCGAGGAGCGCCTGCTGCAGTCGGGCCAGCGCGAGCTGCTGTCCAACCGCCTGGGCGAGATGGTGATGCGCGAGCTGCAGAAGCTCGACAAGGTGGCCTACGTGCGCTATGCCAGCGTCTACCGCAGCTTCGAGCACATCGACGAGTTCAAGGCACTGGTCGACAAGGTACGGAAATGATAGCTGCCGGCGCTTGACTGGCGCCTGCTAGCGATGTTTTTCGCTTGGAATCTACGGCCGGACCGGCGCCACGTCGCCGCACTGCGCCCGGTGCCTGAGCGCATGGTCCATCAGCACCAGCGCCAGCAGCGCCTCGGCGATCGGCGCGGCGCGGATGCCGACGCAGGGGTCGTGCCGCCCCTTGGTCACCACCTGGACCGGCGCGCCATGGATGTCGATCGACGGGCGCGGCGTGAGGATGGAGCTGGTCGGCTTGATCGTGAGGCTCACCTCGATGTCCTGCCCGCTGCTGATGCCGCCCAGCACCCCGCCCGCGTGGTTGCTCTCGAAGCCCCGCGGCGTGATCGCGTCGCCGTGCACGCTGCCGCGCTGCGCGACGCTGGCGAAGCCGGCGCCGATCTCCACGCCCTTGACCGCGTTCAGCCCCATCATCACCTTGGCGATGTCGGCGTCGAGCTTGTCGTACAGCGGCTCGCCCAGGCCCGCGGGCACCCCCGTGGCCTGCACGCGGATGCGCGCGCCGCAGGAGTCGTGCGCCTTGCGCAGCGCGTCCATGTAGTCCTCGTAGCGCTGCACGTCGGCCACAGGCGCGAAGAACGGGTTGCGCGGCACGTGCTCCCAGCTCTCGAAGGGGATCTCCAGCTCTCCGAGCTGTGCCATGCAGGCCCTGAACCGCGTGCCGTATTTCTCCCCGAGCCACTTCTTCGCCACCGCGCCCGCCGCCACCGTGGGCGCGGTCAGGCGGGCGGACGAGCGCCCGCCGCCGCGCGGGTCGCGCAGGCCGTACTTGTGCCAGTAGCTGTAGTCGGCGTGGCCGGGACGGAACTGCTGCGCGATCTCGCCGTAGTCCTTGCTGCGCTGATCCTGGTTGCGGATCAGCAGCGCGATCGGCGTGCCGGTGGTGCGGCCCTCGTATACGCCGGAGAGGATTTCCACCGCGTCGGGCTCGTTCCTCTGCGTCACGTGGCGGCTGGTGCCGGGGCGGCGGCGGTCGAGGTCGTGCTGGATGTCGGCTTCGGCAAGCTGCATGCCCGGCGGGCAGCCGTCGATCACGCAGCCGATGGCCGGGCCGTGCGACTCGCCGAAATTGGTGACGCAGAACAGGGTGCCGAGGGTGGAGCCGCTCATCGATCGATGCCTGGATTATTGATTTGATAGCTTCCGGCGCTTGACAGGCAAGCGCAAAAGCCGTTTTTCATTACTATTTTTCCGACGGCTCGGTTTCCTCGGGCCAGTCGCGGATATAGGCCTTGAGCAGCTTGTTCTCGAGGTTCTGGCTGTCCACCACGGTCTTGGCGACGTCGTAGAAGCTGATCACGCCCATGAGCCGGCGGTTGTCGATCACCGGCAGGTAGCGCGCGTGGCGGTCGAGCATCATGCGGCGCACCTCGTCGAGCTCGGTTTCCAGCGTGCAGATCAGCGGTCCGGGGTCCATGCTGCGGTACACCGACAGGCCCTCGAAGCTGCCGCCGTTGCTCACCGCCGCGTCGATCACCTCGCGGAAGGTGAGGATGCCGACCACGCGCTCGTGCGCCATCACGACGAGCGAGCCGATGTCGTTCTCGGACATCACGCGCGCGGCGTCGGCCAGGCTGTCCTCGGGCGTGGTGGTGTAGAGCGCCGAGCCTTTCAGGCGCAGGATGTCGCGGACTTTCATGCTGGGAGCTTTCCCCGGAAGGAACCGGAAGAATATAGCCCACAATCATGGGCTTCATCCACACCAGCGGAGACAGGAATGCCCGGCTATTCCGATCCCGGCTTCGACACGCTCGCGGTGCACGCGGGCGCCCGGCCCGACCCGACCACCGGCGCGCGCGCCACGCCGATCTACCTCACGACGTCCTTCGTCTTCGAATCGAGCGAGCATGCGGCCGCGCTGTTCAACATGGAGCGCCCGGGCCACGTCTATTCGCGCCTGTCCAACCCCACGACCGACGTGCTGGAGCAGCGCGTGGCGGCGCTCGAGGGCGGCGCCGGCGCCATCGCCACCGCCAGCGGCATGGCCGCGCTGCACCTGGCCATCGTTACGCTGATGGGCGCGGGCAGCCACGTCGTGGCCAGCACCGCGCTCTACGGCGGCTCGCAGAACCTGCTGAACTACACGCTCAGGCGCTTCGGCATCGAGACCACGTTCGTCAAGCCCGGCGACATCGACGGCTGGCGCGCGGCGATCCGCCCCAATACCAAGCTGCTGCTGGGCGAGACCGTGGGCAACCCGGGCCTGGAGGTGCTGGACATCCCCACGGTCTCGCAGATCGCGCACGAGGCCGGCGTGCCGCTGTTGGTCGATTCGACCTTCACCACGCCCTACCTGATGCGGCCGCTGGAACACGGCGCCGACCTGGTCTACCACGCCGCGACCAAGTTCCTCTCGGGCCACGGTACGGTGATGGGCGGCGTGCTGGTCGATGGCGGCGGCTTCGACTGGGACGCCTCGGGGCGCTTCCCCGAGCTGGCCCAGCCCTACGACGGCTTTCACGACATGGTGTTCGCGCAGGAGGCAAGCAGCGGCGGCTTCCTGCTGCGCGCGCGCCGCGAGGGGCTGCGCGACTTCGGCGCCTGCATCAGCCCGCACAGCGCCTGGCTGATCCTGCAAGGGATAGAGACGCTGGGCGCGCGCATGGAGCGGCACGTGCGCAACACCGAAAAGGTGGTGCAGTTCCTCGCCGGCCACCCCTTCGTCGCGCGCGTCGGCCATCCGCTGCTGGAAAGCCACCCGAGCCACCAGATCGCGCAGAAGCTCCTGCCGCGCGGCGCGGGCGCGGTCTTCAGCTTCGACCTCAAGGGCAGCCGCGCGCAGGGCCGGGTGTTCATCGAAACGCTCAAGATCTTCAGCCACCTGGCCAACGTGGGCGACTGCCGCTCGCTCGTCATCCACCCGGCGAGCACCACGCACTTTCGCATGACCGACGAGGCGCTGCTCGCGGGCGGCATCACGCAGGGCACGATCCGGCTTTCCATCGGCCTGGAAGACCCGGACGACCTGATCGACGACCTCAAGCGCGCCCTGAAGGCCGCGGAGAAATTCGACGCAAAGGCAGGTGCGTGATGTTCTACACCGTGCAGGGCGCCCCGCTCTACTGCTACACCGGCGACAAGCCGTTCGATGCCTCCAGGTCCACCGTGGTGCTGATCCACGGCGTGCTCGGCGACCACAGCGTCTGGATCTGGCAAAGCCGCCACCTGGCCAACCACGGCTTCAACGTGCTCGCCGTCGACCTGCCGGGGCACGGGCGCAGCGGCGGCGAGGCGCCCGGGAGCGTCGAGCAGGCGGCCGAGACCATCGCCGCGCTGCTCGATGCCGTGGGCTGCCCGAAGGCCGCCCTGGTGGGCCACAGCTGGGGCTCGCTGATCGCGCTGGAGGCCGCCGGCCGCCTGAAGGACCGGGTGAGCCACCTGGTGCTGGTCGGCACCGCGTTTCCGATGAAGGTCTCGCCCGCGCTGATCGAGGCCTCGCAGTCCGACCCCGAGCAGGCGCTGAAAATGATCAACGTGTTCTCGCGCAGCACCCTGGCCTCGCCCACTGGCGCGGGCTTCTGGGTCTACGGCGCGAACATGGCGCTGGGGCGCAAGGTGCTGCGCGGCAACCGCTCGGTCAACGTGTTCCACCGCGGCTTCGTCGCCTGCGACCGCTACGCCGGCGGGCTGCAGGCCATCGCGGCCATCGAGTGCCCGGTGCTGTTCGTGCTCGGCAGGCTCGACCAGATGACGCCGCCGAAGGCCGCGCAGGCGCTGATCGAGGCCGCGCGCGGCGCGGGCAAGCGGGTCGCGGTCGAGCGGCTCGACGTGGGCCACCACCAGATGACCGAGGCGCCCGACGCCACGCTCGCCGCGCTGCTCGCCTTCCTGCGGCAGGCGTGACCGCCGCTGCGTATCATCAAACCCGTCATATCCACCCGGACAAGGAGTCAGACATGCCCAACACCCACGTCATCGTCGGCAACGGCGCGCACAAGGTCATCGCGCTGCACGGCTGGTTCGGCCACGCACATGGCTGGGGGCCCTTCCCGCAGCACCTCGACGGCAAGAACTGCAGCTTCGCCTTCATGGACCAGCGCGGCTACGGCGGCATGCGCGGTTCGGGCGGGCCCTACACCGTCGAGCAGGTCGCGCAGGACGCGCTGGCGCTCGCCGACCACCTGGACTGGCAGCGCTTCTCGCTGATGGGCCACTCCATGGGCGGCGCGGCCATCGTGCACGTGCTCGCCGCCGCGCCGCAGCGCGTGCGCTCGCTCGTGGCCATCACGCCCGTCTCCGCGGCCGGCGTGCCGATGGACGACGACGGCTGGAAACTCTTTTCCTCCGCCGAGACCGAGATGGCCGCGCGCCGCGGCATCATCGACTTCACCACCGGCAACCGGCTCACCGGCGTCTGGCTCGACGCCATGGTGGCCAGCACCCAGGCGCATTCGGACGACGAGGCCGTCGGCGGCTACATGCCCTCCTGGGTGAAAATCAGCATCGTGGACAAGGTCAAGGGCCAGAAGCTGCCGGTGCTGGTGCTGCCCGGCCAGTACGACCCGGCGCTCGGCGAAGCCGCCTGCCGCGCCACCTGGATGGAGCATTTCCCCAACGCCCGGCTCGAAGTGGTGCACAACGCCGGCCACTACCCGATGGACGAGGCGCCGGTGTTCCTGGCCACCGCGGTGGAGAAATTCCTGGCCGGCGTGCCCGCCTGACCGCGCCTTGCCGACGCCGACGGCCGCCGCCGGGCCCGTGGACCCGGCCGGCCATTACGAGAACTTCCCCGTCGCCTCGTGGCTGTGCCCGGCGCGGCTGCGCGCGCCGATACGGGCGATCTACGCCTTCGCGCGCACGGCGGACGACCTCGCCGACGAGGGCGATGCCGGCGCCGCGCAGCGACTGGCCGCCCTCGCGCGCTACCGTGCCGCGCTGCACGCCTGCGCCGGCGGCGGCATCGATCCGCGCTGGGCCGCGGTCTTCGGCCCCCTGCGGACGGCGATCGGGCAGCACGCCCTGCCCGTCCCGCTGCTGCACGACCTGCTCGACGCCTTCGTGCAGGACGTGGAGATGACGCGCGACGGCGCCACCTACCCCGACCGCGCCGCGCTGCTCGGCTACTGCCGCCGCTCGGCCAACCCGGTGGGCCGGCTGCTGCTGCACCTGTACGGCGTGGCGGACGGCGCGGCGCTGCGCCAGAGCGACGCGATCTGCAGCGCGCTGCAGCTCATCAACTTCTGGCAGGACCTGAGCGTCGACCTGCCGCGCGGGCGCCACTATCCGTGCGATGCGGACCTGGCGGCGCACGGCGTGGCCCGTGCCGACCTGGCGGCGCGGCGGCGCACGCCGGCGAGCGACGCGCTGGTGCTGGACTGCGCCGCCTGGGCGCGCGCGCTGATGCTGGAGGGCGCGCCGCTGGTGCACCGATTGGGCGGGCGCATCGGCTGGGAGCTGCGTCTGGTGGTGCAAGGGGGCCTGGCGGTGCTCTCCAAGGTGCAGGCGCTGGGGGGCGCCAGCCTGTGCGTGCGGCCCCGGCTGCGCGCCCGGGACGCCCCGGCCCTGCTGGCGCGCGCCCTGGCCATGTAACTCTTTTTTCGATAGCTTCTGGCGCTTTCTGTGCAAGGGTTTCAGGCCTTTTTGATGCAAAACCCCGCACGGGGCCGGCGCGCCCTGCCCCATGGGACAATCACGCCCCGATGACCCCCGAGCAGTACGTCCAGGACAAGGCCGCGGCCTCCGGCAGCAGTTTCTACTACGCCTTCCTCTTCCTGCCGCGCGAGCGCCGCGCCGCGATCACCGCGTTCTATGCCTTCTGCCGCGAGGTGGACGACGTGGTCGACGAGGTGCACGACCCGGAGGTGGCCGCCGCCAAGCTCGCGTGGTGGCAGGGCGAGGTGACCCAGGCCTTCGACGGCCGGCCGACCCACCCGGTGATGCAGGCGCTGCTGCGGCACGCGGGCGCCTTCCGCATCCTGCCCGGGCAGCTGCACAGCATCATCGAAGGCTGCCGCATGGACCTGCGCTACGACGGCTACGAAGACTTCGCCGGCCTGGCCAACTACTGCCACCACGTCGCGGGCGTGGTGGGCGAGGTCTCGGCGCGCATCTTCGGCCAGCAGGACGAGGCCACCACGCAGTACGCGCACCGGCTGGGCCTGGCGCTGCAGCTGACCAACATCATCCGCGACGTGGGCGAGGACGCGCTGCGCGGGCGCGTGTACCTGCCGCAAACCGAACTGCGCGAGTACGGCGTGACGCCCGAGGACATCGCCCAGCGCAGGTACGGCGCGCCATTCAGGTCGCTGATGCGCTTCCAGGCCGAGCGCGCGCACCGCACCTACGACGAGGCGCTGGCGCTGCTTCCCCCCGCGGACCGGCGCAGCCAGAAGCCGGGGCTGATGATGGCGAGCATCTACCGCACGCTGCTGCGCGAGGTCGAGGCCGCCGACTTCCAGGTGCTGCACCAGCGCATCGCGCTCACGCCGCTGCGCAAGCTCTGGCTGGCGTGGAAGGTGCAGGCGCTGGGGAAGATGTGAAGATTTGCGTCGTCGGCGCCGGCTGGGGCGGCTGCGCCGCGGCCGTCGAGGCCGCGCTGCGCGGCCACCGCGTCACGCTGATCGAAGCCACGCGCACGCCGGGCGGGCGGGCGCGCTCCGTGCCGCTCGAACGCGCCGACGGCAGCACCCTGGTGCTGGACAACGGCCAGCACATCCTGATCGGCGCCTATACCGAATGCCTGCGCCTGATGCACGCGGTCGGCGCCGATCCCGGCCTGCTGCTGCAGCGCGAGCCGCTGGCGCTGGTCTTTCCCGACGGCGAAGGCCTGGCCCTGCCCGACCTGGCGCCGCCGTGGGACGCGCTCATCGGCACCCTGCGCGCGCGCGGCTGGCCGTGGCGCGAGCGCCTGGCGCTGCTGGCGCGCGCGGCACGCTGGCGCATGGACGGCTTCGCCTGCGCGCCGCAGACCAGCGTGGCGCAGCTCTGCGCCGGGCTGCCGCCGCGCCTGATGGCCGGCTTCATCGCGCCGCTGTGCCTCTCCGCGCTCAATACCGAGCCCGAACAGGCGAGCGGCCAGGTGTTCCTGACCGTGCTGCGCGACAGCCTGTTCGCCGGCCGCGGCGGCTCGCACCTGCTGCTGCCGCGCGCCGGGCTGGGTGCGCTGCTGCCCGAGCCGGCGGTGGGCTGGCTGCAGGCGCAGGGCCACGAGGTGCGCCTGGGCCGGCGCGTGCAGGCCCTGGCGCACGACGCCGGGGGCTGGCGGGTCGACGGCGAGGCGTTCGACGCCGTGGTGCTGGCCTGCCCCCCGGGCGAGGCCGCCCGGCTGGTCCGCGAGGCCCGCGTGCCATCCGCCTGGGACGACCCGCTGCGCGCCTGGGCCGCGACCGCGCAGGCGCTCGACTTCGGCGCCATCGCCACGGTCTACGCCGAGCGCCCCGGCGCCGGCGCGCCACTGCTGCCGCGCGCCATGCTGGCGCTGCGCACGGCCCCCGGCCAGCCGGCCCAATTCGTCTTCGACCGCGCCCGCCTGGGCGGCCCGGCAGGGGTGCTGGTGTTCGTGGTCAGCGCCTTTGCCGGCGAGCGCGCGGCGCTGCAGGAACAGGTCATCGACCAGGCCCGCGCCAGCCTGGGCATCGAGGGCCTGCAGCCGCTGCAGACCGTGGTGGAGCGGCGCGCCACCTTCGTCTGCCGCCCGCGGCTCGCGCGCCCGCCGCGCGCCATCGTCCCGGGCCTGCAGGCCTGCGGCGACTTCGTGCAGGGCCCCTACCCCGCCACGCTCGAGGGCGCGGTGCGCCACGGCGTCGCGGCGGCCAGGGCACTGGACTGATCCACGCGCGATAAAATCCATGCTTCCGGGCCCAGAGGCCCACCGCGCGGCCCGCGGCCGCAGCGTCCGTTCTTTGGAGGGTTTTCCTGACCTGGAGCGTCGCCGCCCGCACTGGCCGCCATCACCCGGAACAACCCGCGCATGAACGCTTCCACCCTTTCTCCCATACCGATCTCGCCCGTGCAGGACATCGTGGCCGAGCTGGCCGCCGGCCGCATGGTCATCCTGGTCGACGAAGAAGACCGCGAAAACGAAGGCGACCTGGTACTCGCCGCCGACCACGTCAGCCCCGAGGCGATCAACTTCATGGCGCGCTTCGGCCGCGGCCTGGTGTGCCTGACGCTCAGGCGCGAACTGTGCGAGCGCCTGCACCTGCCGCCCATGGTGGCGCACAACGGCGCCAAGCTCGGCACCGCCTTCACCGTCTCGATCGAAGCCGCCGAAGGCGTCTCCACCGGCATCTCCGCGGCGGACCGCGCACACACCGTGGCCACCGCCGTGGCGCCGCACGCCAAGGCCAGCGACCTGGTGCAGCCCGGCCACATCTTCCCGCTGCAGGCGGTGGACGGCGGCGTGCTGATGCGCGCCGGCCACACCGAGGCCGGCTGCGACCTGGCGCAGCTCGCCGGCTGCACGCCCGCCGCGGTGATCTGCGAGATCATGAAGGACGACGGCACCATGGCGCGCCTGCCCGACCTGCAGCTGTTCGCCGCCGAGCACGGCCTGAAGGTGGGCACCATCGCCGACCTCATCACCTACCGCAGCCGCACCGAATCGCTGGTGCGCCCGGTGGGCAGCCGCGCGCTGCAGACCCCCTGGGGCGAATTCACGGCGCACGCGTTCCGCGACCAGCCGAGCCAGAACATGCACCTGGCGCTGGTCAAGGGCGCGTGGGAGGCGGACGACAGCGTGCCCGTGCGGGTGCACGAGCCGCTGTCCATGCTCGACCTGCTGGAGACCGGCAGCACCATGCACTCGTGGAACCTGCACGAAAGCCTGCGCTACCTGCAGGAGCAGGGGCGCGGCGTGGCCGTGCTGCTCAACTGCGGCGAGAGCGCCGACCAGCTGCTGGCGCAGTTCGACGGCACGGCGCGCGCCGCCCATGCGCCCGAGCGCGGCCGCATGGACCTGCGCACCTACGGCATCGGCGCGCAGATCCTGCGCGAGGTGGGCGTGGCGCGCATGCGCCTCATGGGCCAGCCCCGGCGCCTGCCGAGCATGGCCGGCTACGGGCTGGAAATCACCGGCTACATCCCCAAGGAGTGAACGGATGCAACACGCGGACAAGGGCCAGGCCACGCGGCTCGACGGCGAAGACCTGCACATCGGCATCGTGCAGGCGCGGTTCAACGAGAACATCACCAACGCGCTGACCGGCGCCTGCCGCGCGGCGCTGCGCGACCTGGGCGTGAGGGACGAACACGTCACCCTGGTACAGGTGCCCGGCGCGCTCGAGATCCCTGTGGCGCTGCAGGCCCTGGCGGAGCAGCAGAACCACGATGCCCTGATCGCCATCGGCTGCGTGATCCGCGGCGAGACCTACCACTTCGAGCTGGTGGCCAACGAGTCGAGCAGCGGCGTCTCGCGCGTGGCGCTGGATTACCAGCTGCCGGTCGCCAACGCCATCCTCACCACCGAGAACATCGACCAGGCGATCACGCGGCAGAACGAGAAGGGGCGCGACGCGGCCCACGTCGCCGTGGAAATGGCCAACCTGCTGGAGTCGCTTTCGTGAGCGAAACCAACGCCCGCCACGCGCCGCGCAAGGGCGGAGCGCGCTCGGGCCGCACCCGCGCGCGCGAGTTCGCCCTGCAGGCGCTGTACCAGCACCTCGTCGGCGGCAACGCGGCGGCCGACATCGACCTGTTCACGCGCGACCTCTCGGGCTTCCACAAGGCCGACGCGGTGCACTACGACGCGCTGCTGCACGGCTGCATCGCCGAGGCGGCGCAGCTCGACGCGCTGATCGAGCCCCACCTGGACCGCTCCTGGATCGAGATCTCGCCGATCGAGCACGCGGTGATGTGGCTCGGCGCGTACGAGCTGCGGCACTGCCCCGACGTGCCCTGGCGCGTGGTGCTCAACGAGTGCATCGAGCTGTCCAAGTCCTTCGGCGGCACCGACGGCTACAAGTACGTCAACGGCGTGCTCAACCACCTCGCCCCGCAGCTGCGTCCCATCGAGGTGGCGGCCGACCAGGCGGCCAAGGCGCAACCCTGAGAACCTGGTTCATGCAGTTCGCCCACCGCACCGAGCGGATCGACCCGTTCTACGTCATGGAAATGGCCAAGACCGCGCAGCAGATCGCGCGCGAGGCGGCCGGCTCGCGCGAGCGCATGATCTTCCTGAACGTCGGCGAGCCCGACTTCACCGCGCCGCCGCTGGTGCGCGAAGCGGCCGAGCGCGCCATCCGCGACGGCCGCACGCAATACACCAACGCGCTCGGCCTGGAGGCGCTGCGCGAGGCTATCGGCGCCTGGTACGGCACGCGCTTCGGCGTCAACGTGCCGTCCGCCCGCATCGTTATCACTGCGGGCGCCTCGGCGGCGCTGCACCTGGCGTGCCTGGCGCTGATCAATGCCGGCGACGAAATCCTCATGTCCGATCCTGGCTACCCCTGCAACCGCCACTTCGTGGCCGCGGCCGATGGCGTGCCGGTGCCGCTGCCGACCACGGCGCAGGAGCGCTACCAGCTCAGCAGCGCCAAGGTGCAGGCCGCCTGGGGCGCCAGGACGCGCGGCGTGCTGCTGGCCTCGCCCTCCAACCCCACCGGCACCTCGATCGCGCCGCAGGAGCTGCGCGCCATCCACGAGGCGGTGCAGGAGCGCGGCGGCCTGACGCTGATCGACGAGATCTACCTCGGCCTGTCGCACGACGACGCCTTCGGCCAGACCGCGCTGGGGCTGGGCGACGACGTCATCAGCATCAACAGCTTCAGCAAATACTTCAACATGACCGGCTGGCGCCTGGGCTGGATGGTCGTGCCCGAGGCCATGGTGCCGGTGGTCGAGCCCCTGGCGCAGAACCTGTTCATCTGCGCCTCCACCGTGGCGCAGCACGCGGCGCTGGCCTGCTTCGCGCCCGAGAGCATCGCCGTCTACGAACAGCGGCGCGCCGAATTCAGGGCGCGGCGCGACTATTTCATCCCGGCGCTCGACGCACTGGGCCTCGCCGTGCCGGTGATGCCCGACGGCGCCTTCTACGCCTGGGCCGACTGCACGCGCGCCGCGCAAAGGCTCGGCGTGCAGGGCAGCTGGGACTTCGTGCTCGAACTGATGCGCCGCTGCCACCTGGCCGCCACGCCGGGGCGCGACTTCGGCCAGGCCGAGACGGCGCACTTCGTGCGCTTTTCCACCGCCAACTCCATGGCGCAGCTGCAGGAAGCGGTGGCACGCCTGCGCAAGGAACTGGCCTGATGGCCTTCGAGTGGCCCGTGCGGGTGTACTGGGAAGACACGGACGCCGGCGGCATCGTGTTCTACGCCAACTACCTCAGGTTCTTCGAACGCGCGCGCACCGAATGGCTGCGCGCGCTGGGCCTGGGCCAGCAGGCCCTGAAGGAGCGCACCGGCGGCATGTTCGTCGTGACCGACGCGCAACTGCGCTACCTGCGCCCGGCGCGCCTGGACGATGAACTCATCGTCACCGCCGCGATCAAGCAGTGCAGCCGCGCCAGCATCACCCTGTCGCAGCAGGCGCTGCGGCGCGACGCCGGCACCGCCGCGCCCGCCCTGCTGTGCGAAGCGGGCATCCGCATCGGCTGGGTCGACGGCGCGAGCATGCGCCCGGCCCGCATCCCTTCCGCATTACTGGAACGACTCTCTCCATGAACCCGTCGCAAGACCTGAACATCCTGGGCCTCGTGCTCAACGCCAGCTGGGTGGTGCAGCTCGTCATGCTGCTGCTGCTCGTCGTCTCGGTCGCGAGCTGGGCGGCGATCTTCCGCAAGCTCTCCACGCTCAAGCGCATCAACGCGCTCAACGACGATTTCGAGCGCGACTTCTGGTCCGGCACCAGCCTGAACGACCTGTACGCCGGCGCGGTGCAGAACGCACGCAACGCCGGGCCGATGGAGCGCATCTTCGCCAGCGGCATGCGCGAGTTCCAGAAGCTGCGCGAGCGGCGCATCACCGACCCCGGCACGCTGCTCGACGGCGCCCGGCGCGCGATGCGCGCCAGCTTCCAGCGCGAGATGGACGTGATCGAGTCCAGCCTCTCGTTCCTCGGCTCGGTCGCCTCGGTCAGCCCCTACGTCGGCCTGTTCGGCACCGTCTGGGGCATCATGCACGCCTTCACCGGCTTCGCCGGCATGGAGCAGGTGACGCTCGCCACCGTGGCGCCCGGCATCGCCGAGGCGCTGGTGGCCACCGCGCTCGGCCTGTTCGCCGCCATTCCCGCCGTCGTCGCCTACAACCGTTTCGCGCGCGACATCGACCGCGTCGCGACCCACCAGGAGACCTTCATCGAGGAGTTCTCCAACATCCTGCAGCGCAACCTCGGCGGCCACCCACCCGCCGCGCCCGCGCACTGAAGGGAAGGCGCCCATGCCCGCAATGGCTCCCCGTGGCGGCGGCCGCCGCCGCGCCATCAACGAAATCAACATGGTGCCGTTCATCGACGTGATGCTGGTGCTGCTGATCATCTTCATGGTGACCGCGCCCATGCTCGTGCCCAGCTCGGTCAACGTGCCCTCGGTCGGCAAGGGCAGCAAGGTACCCAAGGTGCGGGCCGACGTGATCGTCGGAAAGGACGGCTCCATCCGCTTCAAGGCCGACGGCAACGAGCGCACCGTCTCGGTGCAGAGCCTGGGCACGGTCGCCAAGAGCTGGCTCAAGGACCAGCCCGAGGACACGCCGGTGCTCATCAGCGCCGACAAGAACGTCTCCTACGACGACGTGCTGCAGGCGATGTCGAACCTGCAGAAGGCGGGCGTGCCGCGCGTCGCGCTGGCGGTCAAGAGCAGCAACTGACGCCCGGCGGCATGCACCACGACCACGACCTGTTCGCCCCCATCGCGCCCGCGGGACGCAAGCGCGCCATCGCGCTGGCGGTGCTGGCGCACCTGGCGCTGATCGGCGCGCTCACCTGGGGCGTGCACTGGAAGACCAGCAGCGACCAGCCCGCGGTCGAGGCCGAGCTCTGGTCCGCCGTGCCGCAGCAGGCCGCGCCGCGCCCGGCAGAGCCCCCGCCCCCTCCTCCGGCGCCCGCGCCGGCGCCTTCACCCGCGCCCACCCCTGCCCCGCCGCCACCGCAACAGATCCAGCCCGAACCGAGCCAGGCCGACATCGCCCTGGAGCAGGAAAAGAAGCGCCAGCAGGAAGAGAAGAAGCGCCAGGCACGGCTCGAGCAGCAAAAACGCGAGCAGCAGGAGAAAGAGCGGCGCGCGCAGGAAGAGCAGCAAAAGCAGGCGCGCGCGGCGCAGCAGCAGAAAGAGAAGGCCGAGCAGGAAAAGGCCGCCAAGGCCGCGGAACAGGAAAAGCAGCGCAAGCTCGCCGAGGAAAAACGCAAGGCCGAGGCCGATGCCAAGCGCGCCGAGGCGCTGCGCCAGGAGCAGCTCAAGCGCATCGCCGGCCTGGCGGGCGCGACCGGCGCCGACACGGCCACCGGCAACGCGCAAAAAAGCAGCGGCCCCTCCGGCAGCTACGGCGGCCGGGTGGCGGCCAAGGTCAAGCCCAACATCGTCTACCCCGACACCTTGCCCGGCGACCCGCGCGCCGAGGTGGAGGTGCGCGCCGCGCCCGACGGCACCATCGTCGGCGTGCGCCTGACCAAGCCGAGCGGCAACACTGCCTGGGACGACGCGGTGGTGCGCGCGCTCTACAAGACCGAGACGCTGCCGCGCGACGTCGACGGCCGGGTGCCGTCTTCGCTGGTGATCGGCTTCAGGCCCAAGGACTGAGCCTGGCGACTGCCTCTTCGGCAGTCCGATCCATTATCGAATCGATAGCTGCCAGCGCTTGCCCGGCAAGCGCTGGTGCCCAGAAACACTGATAACTTCGCGCCGCTCAAGCCTCGACCGACCGGGCCACCTCGGCGTACTCCTCGATCTGGTCGAAGTTCATGTAGCGGTAGATGGCGGCCTTGTCGGAATCGACGATGCCCATCTCCTTGAGGTATTCCTCGCGCGTGGGCAGCTTGCCGATGCGCGACGCAATGGCCGTCAGCTCCGCCGAGCCCAGGAACACGTTGGTGTTCTTGCCCAGGCGGTTGGGGAAGTTGCGCGTGCTGGTCGAGATCACGGTGGCGCCCTCGCGCACCTGGGCCTGGTTGCCCATGCACAGGCTGCAGCCGGGCATCTCGGTGCGCGCGCCCGAGGTGCCGAAGGCGGCGTAGTGGCCTTCCTTGATCAGCTCGTTCTGGTCCATCTTGGTCGGCGGCGCCACCCACAGCTTGGTCGGGATGTCGCGCTGGCCGCCCAGCAGCGTGGCGGCGGCGCGGAAGTGACCGATGTTGGTCATGCACGAGCCGATGAAGGCCTCGTCGATCTTGGTGCCGGCCACTTCGGAGAGGAACTTGGCGTCGTCCGGATCGTTGGGGCAGCAGACGATGGGCTCCCTGATCTCGTTCATGTCGATGTCGATCACGGCGGCGTACTCGGCGTCCTTGTCGGCTTCGAGCAGCTCGGGCCTGGCGAGCCAGGCCTCGACCTTCTCGATGCGGCGCTGCAGGGTCTTGGCGTCCTGGTAGCCGTCGGCGATCATGTTCTTCATCAGCACGACGTTGGAGCGCAGATACTCCTTGATCGGCTCGGGATTGAGCTTGATGGTGCAGCCGGCGGCGCTGCGCTCGGCCGATGCGTCGGACAGCTCGAACGCCTGCTCCACCTTCAGGTCGGGCAGGCCCTCGATCTCCAGGATCTTGCCCGAGAAGATGTTGATCTTGCCGGCCTTGGCCACGGTGAGCAGGCCGGCCCTGATGGCGTACAGAGGAATGGCGTGCACCAGGTCGCGCAGGGTCACGCCGGGCTGCAGCTGGCCCTTGAAGCGCACCAGCACCGATTCGGGCATGTCCAGCGGCATCACGCCGGTGGCGGCGGCAAAGGCCACCAGGCCGGAGCCCGCGGGGAAGCTGATGCCGATGGGAAAGCGCGTGTGCGAGTCGCCGCCGGTGCCGACGGTGTCGGGCAGCAGCAGGCGGTTGAGCCACGAGTGGATCACGCCGTCGCCCGGGCGCAGGGCCACGCCGCCACGGTTGCTGATGAAGGCGGGCAGCTCGCGGTGGGTCTTCACGTCCACGGGCTTGGGATACGCGGCGGTGTGGCAGAAGGATTGCATCACCATGTCGGCGGAAAAGCCCAGGCAGGCCAGGTCCTTGAGCTCGTCGCGCGTCATGGGGCCGGTGGTGTCCTGGCTGCCCACGGTGGTCATCTTGGGCTCGCAGTAGGTGCCGGGGCGGATGCCCTGGCCTTCGGGCAGGCCGCAGGCGCGGCCGACCATCTTCTGCGCCAGCGTGAAGCCGGCCTTCGATTCGGCGGGCGCCTGCGGCAGGCGGAAGACCGTGGAGGCCTTCAAGCCCAGGAATTCGCGCGCCTTGGCGGTCAGCGCGCGGCCGATGATGAGGTTGATGCGGCCGCCGGCCTGCACCTCGTCGAGCAGCACGTCGCTCTTGAGCCTGAAGTCGGCAATCTTCGCGCCGGCCTTCTCCATCCGGCCCTCGTAGGGGAAGATGTCGATCACGTCGCCCATCTCCATCTTCGAGACGTCGACCTCGATCGGCAGCGCGCCGGAGTCTTCCTGCGTGTTGAAGAAGATCGGCGCGATCTTGCCGCCGAGGCACACGCCGCCGAAGCGCTTGTTGGGCACGAAGGGGATGTCCTCGCCCGTGGCCCAGATGACCGAGTTGGTGGCCGACTTGCGGCTCGAGCCCGTGCCCACCACGTCGCCCACGTAGGCGACCAGGTGGCCCTTCTGCTTCAGGTCCTCGATGAACTGCATCGGGCCGCGCACGCCGTCCCGCTCGGGCTTGAAGGCCGCGTCCGGGCGCGTGTTCTTGAGCATCGCCTGGTTGTGCAGCGGAATGTCCGGGCGCGTGGTGGCGTCGGGCGCGGGCGAGAGGTCGTCGGTATTGGTCTCGCCCGGCACCTTGAACACGGTGACGGTGATCTTTTTCTCGACCTCGGGGCGGCTGGTGAACCACTCGGCGTCGGCCCAGCTCTGCATCACTTCCTTGGCCTTGGCATTGCCGGCCTTGGCCTTGGCCGCCACGTCGTTGAAGTAGTCGAACATGAGCAGCGTCTTCTTGAGCGCCTCGGCGGCCACGCCGGACACTTCGGCGTCATCGAGCAGCTCGATCAGCGGGTGCACGTTGTAGCCGCCCACCATGGTGCCGAGCAGTTCGGTGGCGCGCGCCTTGCCGATCAGGCCGACCTGGATGTCGCCGTGCGCCACGGCCGCCAGGAACGAGGCCTTGACCTTGGCGGCATCGTCCACGCCCGGCGGCACGCGGTGCGTGAGCAGGTCGAGCAGGAACTCGGCCTCGCCGGCGGGCGGGTTCTTGATCAGCTCGACCAGTTCGGCCACCTGCCTGGCGTCCAGCGGCAGCGGGGGGATGCCCAGGGCGGCGCGTTCGGCGGCGTGGGCACGGTAGGCTTGCAACATGTTGCGGATCTCCTGATTGCGAATACAGAACTGAAAAAAACACCTGCGGCAGCCACGGCGCCGCGAAGTTGGAAAGATCGGGGGGCGCCGCCTAGCGGCTGCCGGCCGGGGGCGTATCGAAAAGGCTGGGCGCGGGCGCGGTCTTCATCGCCTGGGTGACCGCCGCCTGCTGCTCGCTCATGCACTCGTCGGCCAGGCGCTGCCCCAGCTTCTGGTTCATCAGCATGGACTTGTTGGCGATCTGCAGCCAGACGGCACCCGCGCGCTGGTCCTCCAGGCGCACGACGCCGGTGCTGGTGCCGACCGGCCGCATGTGGTACTGGAAGCCCTTGCCGAAGACATGGAAGGTGCCGGGCGAGCGCGTGTCGGCCTCGATCTGCACCGAGGCGCCGAGCTCGCACGGGATGCGGCCGGTGTACACGCGCTCGGCGATGCGCTGCTCGTCGGGCGTCAGCACGACGACCTCGGGCACGTCGGCCGGAGCCGCGGTCTTGGCCTTGGCGGTCTTCACCGCAGTGGTCTTGGGCTGGGGCGCCGCCTTGGCGGCCGGTTTGGCGGCTCCGGCGGCCGTCGGCTGCGCTGCCGCGGTCAACGCCAGCGCGGGGGCAACGCAGATCAGACAAGCGAAGAGTGTGGACTTCATGAGCGCACCTGTGGGCCAGTGGGAAAGGGAGGGAAACCGTATTTTCAGCCGAACCAGCGCAGCACCCCCTCCGGCAGGGGGCGTCCCGTCGCGTGGCCGCGTTCGAGCAGCTGCCAGAAGTAGCGGTAGCTGGCGCGGTCGTGCAGCTGGCTGGCGTCGTTGATCGGCGCCCAGTCGGCGCGCTCGGCGGCGCACAGGATGCGCGCCGCATCGGCGATCTCCGCGTCATCGGGCGCCATGGCCGCGAGGATGGGGCGGATCTGCGAGGGGTGGATGCTCCACATGCGGGTGTAGCCGAACTCGCGCGCGGCGCGGCGCGCGGCGGCCTGCATCGCGGCCGCATCGCTGAATTCGGTCACCACGCAGTGCGACGGCACCTTGCCGTTGGCGTGGCAGGCGCTGGCGATCTCCAGCTTGGCGCGCACCACCAGCGGGTGCTCGAACTGCCCCTGCGACGACATGGCCGAGGCCGGAATCGCGCCGCCATGCGCCGAGACGAAATCCATCAGCCCGAACGACAGGCTTTGCACCCGCGGGTGCGCCGCGATCTCGAACACGCGGTGCAGCGCGCCCGGGGACTCTATCAAAACATGTAGCGGCAGGCGCTCTCCAGCGTTGCGCAAAAGGGCTTTTTCTGCCTCAAGCACGTCGTCCACGCTTTCGACCTTGGGGACCATCACGTGGCACAGGCGATCGGCGGCCTCGCCCAGGATGGTGTCCATGTCCTGCGCGAACGCCGGGTGATCGACCGGGTGCACGCGCACCGCCACGCGCGCGTCCTTCCCGGTGCCGCGCAGCAGCGAGGCAACGAGGTGCGCGTGCTGCGCCTCGCCGCCGACCGGCGCGCCGTCTTCGCAATCGAGCGTCACGTCGAACACGCAGGTGCCGAACTCGCGGGCCATCTCGGCCTGCAGGGCCAGGCTCTTGCGCATGCGCGCCTCGACGCCGCTGTAGTGGTCGCAGACGGGCAGCCGCCGCGCGTCGGCCTGGGCGCCCAGCAGGATCCGGGCGGGGTGGGCGGGAGATGGGTTCATGGCTGGCGCTGGGCAACGAAAAACAGGCGTGGGAAGGCCATCAGCCGCTGGCCATCGGCGCGCGGCGGGTAGGCGGCATCGATGCGGCGCTGGTACTCGTCCAGGAACGGCGCCTGCAGCGGCGGCGGCAGGGCCTCGAGGTAGGGCTTGAGCCCGGTGGAGCGCAGCCACTGCACGATGGCGCCGGCCGACGCCATGCGGTGCTGGTACACGGTGCGCCACACGTCCACCACGGCGGTCGCGGCCCCCGGCGCGGCCAGCAGGTCGTAGTAGGCCGGCGCAGGCAGCAGCGGCGCGCGCGCGGCCTCGACCGGGAACGGCGCGAAGGGCGGCAGCTGCGCCACCTCGCGCATCAGCCGGTGCGTCGGCTCCTGCAGGTTGTCGGGCATCTGTACCGCGAGCACGCCGCCGGGCGCGAGGCACGCCAGCAGGCGCGGGATCAGCGCCTCGTGCCCCGCCACCCACTGCAGGGCGGCGTTGGCGAAGATCACGTCCGGCGCGGCGCCGGAGCCGTCCCACGCCGCGATGTCCGCCTCCACGAACGTCGCCTGCGGCAGGCGCGCCCGCGCATTCGCCAGCATGGCCGGGGAATGGTCCAGGCCCAGCACCTTCGCCTCGGGAAAACGCTGTGCCAGCAGCTCGGTGGAATTGCCCGGGCCGCAGCCCAGGTCCACCACGTGCCGCGCGCGCGCCAGCGGCACGCGCGCAAGCAGCTCGGCGGCCGCTCGCGTGCGCTCGTCCGCAAAGCGCAGGTACAGCGCGGGATCCCAGTCGGGCATGCGCTTGGCCGGTGCCTACAGCAGGTGCTTGACCCCGTCCTGCTCGCCCTGCAGTTCGGCCAGGGTCTTGTTGATGCGCTCCTGCGAGAAGGCGTCGATCGGGAGGTCCTTGATCAGGGTGTACTTGCCGCCCTCGGTGGTGACCGGGAAGCCGAAGATCACGTCCTTGGGAATGCCGTAGTCGCCGTTGGAGGGGATGCCCATGGTGACCCACTTGCCGTTGGTGCCCAGGGCCCAGTCGTGCATGTGGTCGATCGCGGCGTTGGCGGCCGAGGCGGCCGAGGACAGGCCGCGCGCCTCGATGATGGCCGCGCCGCGCTTGCCCACGGTGGGCAGGAAGACGTTGGCGTTCCAGTCCTGGTCGTTGATCGCGTCCTTGACCGACTTGCCGTTCGCCGTCGCGAACCGGTAGTCGGCGTACATGGTGGGCGAGTGGTTGCCCCAGACGCAGAGCTTCTCGATGTCGCCCACGGCCACGCCCATCTTGAGCGCGATCTGGCTGGCCGCGCGGTTGTGGTCCAGCCGCAGCATGGCGGTGAAGTTCTCGCGCGGCAGGTCGGGCGCGCTCTTCATGGCGATGTAGGCGTTGGTGTTGGCCGGGTTGCCGACCACCAGCACCTTGACGCCCCGCGAGGCCACGGCATTGAGCGCCTTGCCTTGCGCGGTGAAGATCTGCGCGTTGGCCGCGAGCAGGTCGGCGCGCTCCATGCCGGGGCCGCGCGGGCGGGCGCCCACGAGCAGGGCGTAGTCGGTATCCTTGAACGCCTGCATCGGGTCGGAGTGCGCCTCGATGCCCGCCAGCAGCGGGAAGGCGCAGTCCTCGAGCTCCATGATCACGCCCTTGAGCGCGTTCTGCGCCTTCTCGGCCGGAATTTCCAGCAGCTGCAGGATGATGGGCTGGTCCTTGCCGAGCATCTCGCCGGCGGCGATGCGGAACAGCAGGGCGTAACCGATTTGGCCCGCTGCGCCGGTAACGGCCACGCGGACGGGTTTTTTGCTCATGGTGAAACTCCAGTCAGGGGGAAAGCGCCGTGGAACCGAGGCCCGCCAGCACGGCTTGGCGACGCGTGACCGGCGCTCGGCAAAAGATGTGCAAGTGTACTGTCGAATCGCGCCGATCGCCAAATTGTCTTATGTCTTATATAAGATATAATTGAAACAGTTTTGCGCGGCAAAGCTGCCGGCGCCCCGCGCCGGCACGCACGCGCCCCCCTTGCGATGACCCACCCCAGCAGCCTCGGCGAGACACCCGCATTCAGCCCCCTCTACCAGCAGATCAAGGGGCTGATCCTGCAGGGCCTGGAGTCGGGCGAATGGAAGCCGGGCGAGCTCATTCCCAGCGAGATGGAGCTGGCGGCGCGCTTTCGCGTCAGCCAGGGCACGGTGAGAAAGGCCATCGACGAACTGGCGGCCGACAACCTGCTGATGCGCCGCCAGGGCAAGGGCACCTTCGTCTCGACCCACGCCGAGCAGCAGGTCCAGTACCGCTTCCTGCGGCTGCGCCCGGACCGCGGCGACACCAGCGAGGAAGGGCCGGCGCAGCGGCGCATCATCGAATGCAGGCGCGTGCGCGCCAGCGCCGAGGTCGGCCGGGCCCTGGCGCTGCGCAGCGGCGACGTCGTGGTGCAGGTGCGCCGGGTGCTCGCGTTCGCCGGCACGCCGTCGATCCTGGAGGACATCTGGCTGCCCGGCCAGGCCTTCAAGGGCCTGACGATGCAGCAGATGGCCGACTACGTGGGCCCCACCTACGCGATGTTCGAGCTCGATTTCGGCGTGCGCATGGTGCGCGCCGACGAGAAGCTGCGCGCCATCACGCCCAGCAGCGAGCAGGCGCGGCTGCTGGAGGTCGGCCCCTGCACCCCCCTGCTGAGCGTGGAGCGCATCGCCTACACCTACAACGACGTGCCGATGGAACTGCGCCGCGGCCTGTACCGCACCGACACGCACCACTACCACAACACCCTGAACTGAGACGCCGGCCGCCACCCCCGCCAAAGAATTTCCCGCCCGTCGCGGCCAGCTTTATTGCAGTGCAATAGAATTTTGGGATACCGTCGCCGTGCGCCCGGTCCCGCCGGACATCTTCATGAAAGCACAACCATGACCGAGATAGCCAAGAAACGCCCCGAATTCCGCAACATCAACGCCTTCAAGGACCTGCCGGGCTACCGCTGGCCGCTGGCCGCGATCGTCTCCGGCATGCACCGCATCAGCGGCATGCTGATCTTCATCCTGCTGCCCTTCGTGATCTGGCTGTTCGACACCTCGCTGTCGTCGGAGATCTCGTTCGCCCGCTTCACCTCGGTCTTCACCGAGGGCGCGGGCTTCCTGCCGGGCTGGTCCATCAAGCTCGTGGCGCTCGGCCTGATCTGGGCCTACCTGCACCACCTGATCGCCGGCGTGCGCCACCTGTATTTCGACGTCAGCCACGAGACCACCAAGTCCCGGGGCCGCCGCACGGCCGTGGCCACGCTGGTCCTGAGCCTGGGGCTCACCGTGATCCTCGGCGCCAAGCTGTTCGGCCTGTACTGAGCGCGCGCCCTCCGACACGTTTTCGCACATAAAGGAAATCCCATGGCTGTCACCTACGGCTCCAAACGCACCGCGGTCGGTGCCCACTACGGCCTGCGCGACTGGCTCGTCCAGCGCCTCACCGCCATCGTGATGTTCGTCTTCACGCTGGTGCTCCTCGCGCAGGTGCTGTTCGCCCAGGGCCCGGTCGGCTACGACCTCTGGGCCGGGATCTTCTCCAGCCAGTGGATGAAGACCCTCGCCTTCGCCACCATCGTCGCGCTGATCTGGCACGCCTGGGTCGGCGTGCGCAACGTCTGGATGGACTACATCAAGCCCGACGGCCTGCGGCTGGTGTTCTATCTGGTGACCATCGTCTGGCTGGTCGCGTGCGCGGGCTGGGCCGTCCAGGTCCTGTGGCGTCTGTAAATCACCCGACGGAAAGCAAAGCATGAGCTATACCAAAGCCAACATCACCAAACGCAAGTTCGACGTCGTCATCGTCGGTGCCGGCGGCTCGGGCCTGCGCGCCGCGCTGGAGCTCTCGCGCGCCGGGCTCAACGTGGCCTGCCTGACCAAGGTCTTCCCCACCCGCTCGCACACCGTCGCGGCGCAGGGCGGCGTGTCGGCGTCGCTCGGCAACATGAGCGAGGACAACTGGCACTTCCACTTCTACGACACGGTCAAGGGCGGCGACTGGCTGGGCGACCAGGACGCGGTCGAGTTCATGTGCCGCGAGGCGCCGAACGTGGTGATCGAGCTCGAGCACTTCGGCATGCCGTTCGACCGCAACCCCGACGGCACGATCTACCAGCGCCCGTTCGGCGGCCACACCTCGAACTACGGCGAGAAACCGGTACAGCGCGCCTGCGCCGCGGCCGACCGCACCGGCCACGCCATGCTGCACACGCTGTACCAGCAGAACGTGCGCACCAAGACCAACTTCTTCGTCGAGTGGATGGCGCTGGACCTGATCCGCAACACCCAGGGCGACGTGGTCGGCGTCACCGCCATCGAGCTGGAAACCGGCGATTTCTACGAACTGCACGCCAAGTCCGTGCTGCTGGCCACGGGCGGCGCGGGCCGCATCTTCGCGGCCTCGACCAACGCCTTCATCAACACCGGCGACGGCCTGGGCATGGCGGCGCGCGCCGGCATCCCGCTGCAGGACATGGAGTTCTGGCAGTTCCACCCCACCGGCGTGTTCGGCGCCGGCGTGCTGCTGACCGAGGGCTGCCGCGGGGAAGGCGCTATTCTTTTGAATAGCGAGGGCGAGCGCTTCATGGAGCGCTACGCGCCCACGCTGAAAGACCTGGCGCCGCGCGACTTCGTCTCGCGCTCGATGGACCAGGAGATCAAGGAAGGCCGCGGCTGCGGCCCGAACAAGGACCACATCCTGATGAAGCTCGACCACCTGGGCGCGGAGACCATCCACAAGCGCCTGCCCTCGGTGGAAGAGATCGGCCACAACTTCGCCAACGTGGACATCACCAAGGAACCGATCGGCGTGGTCCCCACCATCCACTACATGATGGGCGGCATCCCGACCAACATCCATGGCCAGGTGGTGCTCTGGGACGGGCAGCAGAGCAGGCCGGTCAACGGCCTGTACGCGGTGGGCGAATGCTCCTGCGTGTCGGTGCACGGCGCCAACCGGCTGGGCACCAATTCGCTGCTCGACCTGCTGGTGTTCGGCAAGTCGGCCGGCCGGCACATCGTCGAGTTCGTCAAGGGCTTCGGCGACAACCACGCCGTGCCCGGCGACGCCTCCGACCGGTCGCTGCAGCGCCTCAACGAGCTGCAGGAGTCCAGGGAAGGCCTGTACGCGCAGGACGTGGCGGGCGACATCCGCTCCACCATGCAGCAGCACGCCGGGGTGTTCCGCACGCAGAAGGCGATGGACGAAGGCGTCGTCAAGATCAACGCCCTGCGCGAGCAGGTGGCCAGGGTGTCGCTGCAGGACAAGTCCATGGTCTGGAACACCGCCCGCATGGAAGCGCTGGAGGTGGACAACCTGATCGAGGTGGCCCGCGCCACCATGACGTCCGCCGCCGCGCGCCACGAATGCCGCGGCGCGCACATGGTGGACGACTACGAGCATCCGGCAGACCATCCGGACTTCCCGCTCGGGCGCAACGACAAGGAATGGCTCAAGCACACCCTGTGGGACAGCGCGAGCGATGCCCTGAGCTACAAACCCGTGACCCTCAAACCCCTGACGGTGGACACCATTCCGCTGAAGGTTCGCACGTTCTGACCGGGCCACCCACACGAGAAGATCACGATGAAGCGCACTATCAAAATCTACCGCTACGACCCGGACAAGGACGCCAAGCCCTACATGGAGACCCACCAGGTCGAGCTCGACGGGCACGAGCGCATGCTCCTCGACGCGCTGCTCAAGCTCAAGAAGGAAGACCCGACGATCGCCTTCCGGCGCTCCTGCCGCGAAGGCGTGTGCGGCTCCGACGCGATGAACATCAACGGCAAGAACGGCCTGGCATGCCTCACCAACATGCAGACGCTGCCCGAGACCATCGTCCTCAAGCCCCTGCCCGGCCTGCCGGTGATCCGCGACCTGATCGTGGACATGACGCAGTTCTTCAAGCAGTACCACTCGATCAAGCCCTACCTCGTCAACGACGAGCCGCCGCCCGAGCGCGAGCGCCTGCAGTCGCCCGAGGAGCGCGAGGAGCTCGACGGCCTGTACGAGTGCATCCTGTGTGCGAGCTGCTCGACCGCCTGCCCGTCGTTCTGGTGGAATCCCGACAAGTTCGTCGGCCCGGCCGGCCTGCTGCAGGCCTACCGCTTCCTGGCCGACAGCCGCGACCAGGCGACGAACGAGCGCCTGGACAACCTGGAAGACCCCTACCGGCTGTTCCGCTGCCACAGCATCATGAACTGCGTCGACGTGTGCCCCAAGCACCTCAACCCGACCCGCGCCATCGGCAAGATCAAGGAGCTGATGGCCCACCGCGCGCTGTGACCGCCGTGCCGGCTCCGTCGCCGCTGGACGCGCGCGCAGTCTCCGTGCTGCGCTGGCGCTGCCGCCGGGGTCTGGTGGAGAACGACCTGTTCCTGGAACGCTTCTTCACCACCTACGGCGAGCGGCTCGACGAAGGCCAGGCCCGCGGGCTCGACGCCCTGATGGCGCTGCCCGACAACGACCTGCTCGACCTGTTCCTGCGCCGCACCGAACCCGCGCCGGACATCGACACCCCGGAAGTCAGAACCGTGCTCGCGCAAGTGCGCAGGCGCCCGTCCGGCGGCTGACGCCCCCATTGCCACACCAGCCACACCAACCAGGAAAACCGAGATGAACATGCAATTGGCAGAACACAAAGCAACCCTGTCGTTCGACAACGGCGGCCCCAGTGTGGAGCTTCCCGTCTACCACGGGACGATCGGCCCGGACGTCGTCGACATCCGCAAGCTCTACGGCCAGACCGGCATGTTCACCTACGACCCCGGTTTCCTCTCGACCGCGTCGTGCCAGTCGGCCATCACCTACATCGACGGCGAGAAGGGCGAGCTGCTCTACCGCGGCTACCCGATCGAGCAGCTGGCCACGCAGTGCGACTTCCTCGACACCTGCTACCTGCTGCTCAAGGGCGAGCTGCCCAACGAGGCGCAGCGCGCCGATTTCCACAAGCTCGTGATCAACCACACCATGGTGCACGAGCAGATGCAGTTCTTCCTGCGGGGCTTCCGCCGCGACGCGCACCCGATGGCAGTGCTCACCGGCCTGATCGGCGCGCTCTCGGCCTTCTACCACGACAGCACCGACATCCACAACGCCGAGCACCGCGAGATCGCCGCAATCCGCCTGATCTCCAAGCTGCCCACGCTCGTGGCGATGGCCTACAAGTACGGCGTCGGCCAGCCCTACATGTACCCGCGCAACGACCTGTCCTACGCCGGCAACTTCCTGCGCATGATGTTCGGCACCCCGTGCGAGGACTACAAGGTCAGCCCGGTGCTGGAGAAGGCGCTCGACCGCATCTTCATCCTGCACGCCGACCACGAGCAGAACGCCTCCACCTCCACCGTGCGCCTGTGCGGCAGCTCGGGCACCAACCCGTTCGCGGCCATCGCGGCGGGCGTTGCCTGCCTCTGGGGCCCGGCCCACGGCGGCGCCAACGAGGCCTGCCTGAACATGCTCGAGCACATCCAGGCCAACGGCGGCATCGCCAAGGTCGGCGAGTTCATGGAACAGGTCAAGGACAAGGACTCGGGCGTCAAGCTGATGGGCTTCGGCCACCGCGTCTACAAGAACTACGACCCACGCGCCAAGCTGATGCAGGAAACCTGCAACGAGGTGCTGGCCGAACTGGGCCTGGAGAACGACCCGCTGTTCGCCCTGGCCAAGAAGCTCGAGAAGATCGCCCTGGAGGACGACTATTTCGTGCAGCGCAAGCTCTACCCGAACGTCGACTTCTACTCCGGCATCGTGCAGCGCGCGATCGGCATCCCGGTCAAGCTCTTCACCGGCATCTTCGCCCTGGCGCGCACCGTCGGCTGGATCGCCCAGCTCAACGAGATGATCGCCGACCCGGAATACAAGATCGGCCGCCCGCGCCAGCTGTACGTCGGCGCCGCCCGGCGCAACGTCAAGCCGGTCGCGCAGCGCTGATCCCCCTGCCCCGCCGCACCGAAGCCCGCTGCCCGGCGGGCTTTTTCATGGGCAGGCCGGGCGCGCATGGCCTACAGTAGCCCTTCCGGTCGTTTTCCCCCACTTCAGGATTCGAGAGGACAGGCATGAAGTCACGCGCCGCCGTCGCCTTCAAGGCAGGCCAGCCATTGCAAATCGTCGAGATCGACGTGGAGCCCCCGCGCAAGGGCGAGGTGCTGGTGAGAATCACCCACACCGGCGTGTGCCACACCGACGCCTTCACGCTCTCGGGCGACGACCCCGAGGGCGTGTTCCCCGCCGTGCTCGGCCACGAGGGCGCGGGCATCGTGGTGCAGGTGGGCGAAGGCGTCACCAGCGTCAAGCCCGGCGACCACGTGATCCCGCTGTACACTGCCGAGTGCGGCGAGTGCCTGTTCTGCAAGAGCGGCAAGACCAACCTGTGCGTGGCCGTGCGCGCCACGCAGGGCAAGGGCCTGATGCCCGACGGCACGACGCGCTTTTCCTACCAGGGCCAGCCCGTCTACCACTACATGGGCTGCTCGACGTTTTCCGAGTACACCGTGGTGGCCGAGGTGTCGCTCGCCAAAATCGACCCGGGCGCCAACCCCGAGCAGGTCTGCCTGCTGGGCTGCGGCGTGACCACGGGCCTGGGCGCGGTGAAGAACACCGCCAAGGTGCAGCCAGGCGACTCGGTGGCGGTGTTCGGCCTGGGCGGCATCGGCCTCGCGGTGATCCAGGGGGCGCAGCTGGCGAAGGCCGGGCGCATCATCGCCGTCGACACCAACCCGGCCAAGTTCGACCTGGCGCGCACCTTCGGCGCGACCGACTGCGTCAACCCCAAGGACCACGACAAGCCCATCCAGCAGGTGATCGTGGAGATGACGGGCTGGGGCGTGGACCACAGCTTCGAGTGCATCGGCAACGTCCAGGTCATGCGCGCGGCGCTCGAATGCGCGCACCGCGGCTGGGGCCAGAGCGTGATCATCGGCGTGGCGGGCAGCGGGCAGGAGATTTCCACGCGCCCGTTCCAGCTCGTCACCGGCCGCAAGTGGCTGGGCACGGCATTCGGCGGCGTCAAGGGCCGCAGCCAGCTGCCCGGCATGGTGCAGGACGCGATGGCCGGGCGCATCCGCCTGGCGCCCTTCGTCACCCACACCATGGGGCTCGCGGAGATCAACACCGCCTTCGAACTGATGCACGCCGGGCAGTCGATCCGCTCGGTCGTCCACTACGCATGAATTTGAACGGAATCACCCTCTAGCGCTTGTCCATAAAGCGCCAGCAGCTATCAATACAGGAGAACACAGGTGTCCGCACTGCTCGAACTGCAAGACGTGCATGCCTGCTTCGGCGGCGCGCAGCGCAGCTACCGGCACGCCTCGCGCGAAATCGGCCTGCCGATGAAGTTCGGCGTCTTCCTGCCGCCCCAGGCGGTGCAAGGGCGGCGCGTGCCTGCGGTGCTGTTCCTGGCCGGCCTGACCTGCAACGAGGAGACCTTCCTCATCAAGGCGGGCGCGCAGCGCATGGCCGCCGAGCTGGGCCTGGCGCTGATCGCGCCCGACACCAGCCCGCGCGGCGCCAACCTGCCCGATGAAGCGGCGGACTGGGAATTCGGCGTCGGCGCGGGCTTCTACCTCGACGCGACGCAGGAGCCCTGGGCGCGCTACTGGCGCATGGAAAGCTACCTGCTCCAGGAGCTGCTGCCGCTCGTGGGCGTGTCGCTGCCCATCGACACCACGCGCCTGGGGCTGTGCGGCCACAGCATGGGCGGGCACGGCGCGCTCACGCTGGCGCTGCGCCACCCCGGCAAGTTCAAGAGCCTTTCGGCCTTCGCGCCCATCAGCCACCCGACGCAGTGCGCCTGGGGCCAAAAGGCGTTCAAGGGCTACCTGGGCGACGACGAGGTCCGCTGGGCGCAGCACGACGCGACGCTGCTCATGCAGCGCCAGGCACAGGCGCCCTACCCCGGCGGCATCCTGATCGACCAGGGCATGGCCGACAAATTCCTGTTCGACAAGCAGCTGCTCCCCGAGGCCTTCGAAGCCGCGTGCCAGCACATCGGCCAGCCGCTCACGCTGCGCCGGCAGCCCGGCTACGACCACGGCTACTACTTCATCCAGAGCTTCATCGACGACCACCTGCGGCACCACGCGGCGCAGCTGGCCGCGGCATAGACCCGCGGCCGCGACAGAACGCACCGGCACGGCGGGGCCCCGCCGGCGGTTTCAAGCCGGCAGTGCCACCCGGTCCACCTGATACTCGAACAGCCAGTGGTAGCGCTCCCGCACCCGCGCCTCGCTCCATTCTCGGTCCACGTATTCCACCGCACCCGCGGCCGATGCCAGCGCGGCGTTGTGGAAGCGCTCGGTATTGGCGGCAGACCCTCGCACGATGCGCGTGGTGCGTTCCACACGTGCGTCCTGGTAGCGGCGCAAGGCATGAACCGGATCCTGCGTCTCGCGCAGGCAGCGCACCAGCATGGCACCGTCTTCGATCGCCATGCCGGCCCCCTGGGCCAGGAACGGCAAGGTGGGGTGGCAGGCGTCACCCAGCAGCGTGACCCGCCCGCTACTCCACTGCTGCAAGGGTTCGCGCCCCATCAGCGCCCACTTGAACGGCATCTCGATGGCGCGGATCAGCGTGTGTACGTCTTCGTTCCAGTTGGCGAAATCGCGCAAGCACTCCTCGGTAGTACCGGCAGCAGTCCAGGACTCGACGGTCCAGTCACTGCGTTCGACCACGCCCACGAAGTTGACCAACTCGTTGTGCCGCAGCGGATAGTGGATGACGTGGCCGCCGGGGCCGATCCAGTTGGTGCCCACCGGCGTGCGCAGGTGCTCGGGCAGCCGCGCGGCCTGGATCACGCCGCGCCACGCCAGGCAGCCCGAAAACACGGGCGAGTCCTGCCCGAACAGGCCTTGCCGAATGCGGGAGTGCACGCCATCCGCGCCCACCAGCAGGCTCCCGCGGAGGGTGCGTCCATCCTCCAGCTCGAGCGTGACACCGTCTTCATCGTTGATGAAGCCGGTGCAACGGGCGCCCAGTACGATGGCATCGGCCTTCAGCGCCCGCACGGCGTTCGCCAGCACGGCATGCAGGTCAGGCCGATACAGCGTGTAGTAGGGGTGGCCGTATTCGGCAACTGACTGCTGGCCCAGGTCGAAGAGTTTCCAGCTTTGCCCCGTGCTCCACAATCGCACCTGCTTGCCCACGGGCACGCTGGCAACCGCATGCACTGCGTCATCGATGCCCAGCAACGTAAAGACGCGCGTGGCGTTGGCGCTCAGTTGCAGGCCCGCACCCACTTCGCCAAGCCTCGCGGCCTGCTCCAGCACCGTTACGTCGTGGCCATCGCGCAGCAGAGCGAGGGCAGCAGCCAACCCGCCGATGCCCGCACCGGCAATCAATATCTGCTGTTTCATGCGGTATCCCAGCCGGTCAATCTGCCTGCACCTTGGCCCGCGCAACGATGCTCGACCATTTTTTGTAATCGGTATCGATCACCGCCCCGAACTGCTCCGTCGTGGGCAGCCCGGGCTCCAGACCCTGCTGCGCAATTTGGCTGCGCACCTCGCTCGACTGTGCCGCTTTCTGGAAGGCTGCAATCAGCGCATGCACCACCGGCTCGGGCGTGCCCTTGATCGCCACCAGGCCAAACCACGAATAGGCTTCATAGTCCTTGCCCAGCACCTGCTTCACGGTCGGCACTTCCGGTATCGGCGCATACGCATGCGTACCGGTGACCGCCAGTGCCAGCAGTTTGCCCGACTTCACGTGCGGCGCAAGCGCCGCAGCCGTGTCGAAGATGAGGTTGACCTGGCCACCCAAGGCGTCGTTCAACGCGGGACCGCCGCCACGGTAGGGCACGTGCGTCAGAGGAATCCCGGCAACCTCTTCCAGCAGTTTGGTCGCAAGGTGGCCAATGGAGCCCGAGCCCGCGGTCGCCACGGTCAGGTTGCGCTGCATCGCTGTCGCCACCAACTCCTTGAGCGAGGCAACCCCGCTGCCAGGGTAAGCCGCAATCATCAGCGGCCCGCGCAAAGCCATGCCCACGGGCACGAACGAAGCGGGATCGTATGTCAGCTTCTTGTAGAGCCCCGGCGCCACAGCCAGCGTGCTCGTGCCTCCCCACAGCAAGGTGTATCCGTCGGCAGCCGCACGCGCCACGTAGGCACTGCCTACGGTTCCGGCAGCGCCAGCCCGGTTGTCGATGACAACCGGCTGGCCGATGGCTTCGCTCATCACCTTGGCATACAGGCGGGCGCTGGCATCCGTAGGCCCGCCGGCGGGGAACGGCACCACGATCGTTATCGGCCGGTTCGGGTAATCGGCCTGGGCAAAGGCCGGCAACGGTACACAGGCAGTCAAGGCAGCGCCAAGCAGCAGGCGCCGCCGCAGGATGGTGGAAGATTTCAAAGGCATGAAAGACATCTCGCTGAAATAAGAAGGGCCCGCGGCGCGCAACGTGCAGCCCGCCACAGTGGCCAAGCGGTATTGCACGTCAACCAGATCGATTAGTAAAGTTGCAAAATCCGATGAATTCATTTCCATTTGCCATCAATGATTCGCTCACCGTCGCCGCTCAGCCTGTCCATGCGGCAGTTGCGTGCGTTCGCAACCATCGCCCGTACCGGCAGCTTCACGCGCGCTGCCGAAGAACTGCACATGAGCCAGCCAGGCCTGAGCGGCATGGTTCGCGACATGGAGCAGCAGCTCGACTGCCGCATGTTCGAGCGCACGACCCGCTCGGTGACACTCACGCCGCACGGCCAGGTCTTCCTGCCGGTAGCCGCCCGCGTGCTGGCTGATCTGGATACCGCCGCTGTCTCGCTCGGCGAACTCAACTCTGCCGAGAGCCACCGCCTGGTCATAGGCGCCACGCCCTTCATCGCCTCCTCGGTATTGCCCGAGGTCTGCCAAATATTCGCGCGCAGCCACCCCGGCGTCCAGGTCACCGTACGCGACCTGGACCGTGCCAATATCCACGCTGGCGTCCGGGCTGGAGAGCTCGACGCCGGTTTTGGCGTTTTCATGGACGCATCCAGAGAATTGCGGCGCACACTGCTGCTGCACACTTCGCTGATCCTCGCAAGCAGTGCGGACGGGCAGCGAACTGCGGCCGGTTGGAACGAACTCAAAGGTATTGCTCTGCTGAGCCTGCCGCCGAACAACCCCATCCAGAAATTAGTGGATGCGCGCTTGCGCGAGGTCGGCGTGGAACAGTCGCTACCTCAGGTGTTCTTGCAACTGCACACAGCGCTATCGATAGTGGAACTGGGTCCGAGCTGTGCCGTGCTGCCGTCGTTCGTGAGCGCGGTCGCGCACCGCTATCGCGTGAATCTGCGGCCGCTGACACATCCCAGGGTCCGGATGGGTTTCTACGAGATCACGCGGTCCGGCGCGCCGCGCACACAACTGCTCATGGACTTCGGCGATTGCCTTGTGCAGACGATGCACGACAAGGAGGCCGTGGCGTTGGCAGCATGAACCATATGCCTACCGGCCGCCGGCCGAACCGCGGGTTCAGAACAGCACGCCCTGTCCCGCGGGTGCAGGCGGGCGGAACCGCGAGGTATCGAGCACCAGCCGTTCGCGGTTGAGCCCGAGCCGCGCGCACGCGTTGGCGAAGCGCTGGCGCAGCAGATCGGCCCACGGCCCCGTGCCTTTCATGCGCGTGGCGAAGTCGCTGCGGTACAACCGTCCGTCGCCCGGCCCGGTGATGCCATGCAGCTCCCGGGTGCGCGCGAGCACCCGTGCGGCGCGCTCGGGGTAGTGCAGCGCCAGCCACTCGCGCATCAGCGGATCGAGTTCCCACGGCAGGCGCAGCACGCTGTAGAAGGCCGACGTCGCCCCGGCATCGGCGGCCGCGGCCAGGACCTGCTCCATGTCGACGATGAGGAAAGGGATCTGCGGCGCCACGCTCACGCCCACGGGAATGCCCGCGTCCACCAGCGTGCGGATGGTGCGCAGGCGCCGCCAGGGCGCGGCGGCGCGCGGCTCCAGCCGGCGCGCCAGCCGCGCGTCGAGCGTCGTCACCGTGAGGCAGACCGCCGCCAGGCGCTGCCCGGCCAGGGGCGCGAGCAGGTCGATGTCGCGCTCCACGCCGCTGCTCTTGGTGATCAGCGCGAACGGATGGCGCGCGTCGCGCAACACCTCGATCAGCGAGCGCGTCAGGCGCAGCTCGCGCTCCAGCGGCTGGTAGCAATCGGTGGCCGAGCCGATGTTGACCACCGACGGGACGTAGCCGGGCCGCGCGAGCTCCCGGCGCAGCAGCGCCGCGATGTTGCGCTTGGCGACGATGCGGGTCTCGAAGTCCAGCCCCGGCGAAAGCCCCAGGTAGCTGTGCGTGACGCGCGCGTAGCAATAGACGCAGCCATGCTCGCAGCCGCGATAGGGGTTGACGGCCCGCTCGAAGAAAATATCGGGCGAGTCATTGCGGGTGAGCGCGCTGCGCGCGTCTTCCCAGCGCCACTCGGTGCGCGGCGCCGGCGGTGCCTGTGCATCGTCCGGCCCGGGCCAGCCGTCGTCGAAGGCCTCGCGCGCATCGGCCTCGAACCGGTGCGCGATGCGCGAGGCGCTGCCGCGCCCCTTGATCGGCTGCAGGCAAGCACGAGGCGCAGTGGGGGAAGGCATGTACGGCGGCCATTTTTAATACTGTTTTAATATACAGTATTCATGCATGCCACGCCAAAGGCAAGCCACTGCGCCGCGCTGCGGTATCGCTTGGCACGGCGCCGGTTCGCCGGCACAATGGCAGCCTTGCACGTCGGCTCGAGCCGCCCCGCGACGCATCGGCCCGGACAACCCTGTTGCCCGGGCCTTTGTCCGTCTGTACGCTCCCCCACGTGCCGACAAGAAATTTTTGACAGGAATATCCCGCCATGGCACGCAAACCCAAGATCACCGTTTCCTCCCTCGACTTCGAGCGCCTGCAGACGCTGCTGGAGAAAGACGGGAGCGCGTTTGCCGGCCGCGAGGCGCTGGAGGCGGAGCTCGACCGCGCCGACGTGCTCGAACCCAAGGACATGCCGCCCAACGTCGTGACGATGAACTCGACGGTGCGCTTCACCCTGCTCGAAACCGGCAAGGAGAGCACGCTGCAGCTGGTCTACCCCAGGGACATGGACGGTTCGAGCGAGAAGGTCTCGGTGTTCGCGCCCGTGGGCATCGCCCTGCTCGGCCTGAGCGTGGGCGACGAGCTGCAGATGCCCAGCCCGACCGGGCAGGTCACGGTGCGCGTGGACGCGATCGCCTGGCAGCCCGAGAGCGCGGGCGAGCTGCATCGTTGAGGCTGCGGGGCGGCTGGTTCAGGACAGCAGCGCCGTCGCCAGCCCCGCGCCGACCAGCCCGGCCTGCCAGCGCAGCGAGGTGCGCCAGGTGTGGGTGCGGCGCTCCACCGCCTCGTAGAGCACGCGCCCGGCGAGCAGCGACAGGCCGTACGCCAGCACCATGCCGGCCGCGGCCGCGGGCAGCGACTGCGGCCACCAGGTGGCGACCGCCGCGTTGACCAGCAGGCACACCCCGAAGTGCACCAGGAAGACCGAGTACGAGATGCGCCCCAGCCGCCGCAGCGGCGCCCAGTCCAGGCAGCGCGCCGCCGCGCTGGTGCGCAGCGCGGCGATCAGGAACAGCGCCGTGGCGCCCGCGAGCAGCACCCGGTCGCGCCAATCGAGCAGCAGGGCCAACAGCGTGAACGCGGCGATCAGCCCCGCCCAGCCGGCGGCCCGGCCGGGGCTCGCCGCATGCACGCCCCAATGGGCGAGCATGCCCATGCCGTAGGCGCCGAAGAAGTACACCGCCCAGACGTCCCACGCGCTGTCGCGGTTGAAGCCGAACAGCGACAGCGCGACCAGCGCCATGGTGAGCAACTGCGCCAGCGTGACCGGCCCGTGCCAGCGCCAGCCCATGCGCCCGCGCGCGTGCAGGCTGAGCCAGTGCACCATGGCCAGCAGCAGCGTGGCCAACGCGAACAGCTGGAAATCGATCGCCACGTACCAGACCCCGGCCGAGAGCGATTCCTGCCCGAGCACGCCGTGCAGCAGGAGCGCGTGCGCAACGAGCTGGAACAGATCGGGGTCGGCGGAAACCGCCGGGTCGTCGAGCCATGGCCGCACCAGCGCATTGACCGCGATCACGACGACGAGCGCCGCCGCGTAGGGGATGACGAGGCGGTCGAAGCGCGCGCCGATGCGCGTCCAGGGCTGCTGTCCGCGCGCGTTGCCGCGCGGCGCGAGGCTCGCCGCCGCCAGGTAGCCGCCGATCACCAGGAACACCTGCACCGCCATGCGGGCGTAGTGCACCAGCCAGTCGATGAAGCCGGGCGCCGCCGCATTCACCACATCCGACATCGGCCCGTAGAACGCGAGGTGGTGCCAGACGATGGCGGTGCACGCGAGGGCCTTGACGCCGTCGATGACGGCGCTGCGGGAGGAATCGGACATCGGGTGCATGGCGCGGACGAAGCGGCCCGCCAGGTGGCAGGCCATCGAAGAGAAAAACGCGCGGGGCGGTTCAGGCGCTGACGCGCGCCATCCGGTGGGTCTCAGGCGAGCGCCAGCAGGCGCTTGCGCGCCGCCTGGTACTCGCGGCGCAGGCGCTCGACCAGCTCGCCCGCGCCCACCACCTCGGTGATCGCGCCTATGCCCTGCCCGCAGCCCCAGATGTCGCGCCAGGCCTTGGCGCTGTTGCTGCCCTCGCCGGTGGCGAAATTCATCTTGCTCGGGTCGCTCTCGGGCAGATGGTCCGGGTCCATGCCGGCGTTGCGGATGCTGCCCTTGAGGTAGTTGCCGTGGATGCCGGTGTAGAAGTTACTGTAGACGATGCCGTCGGAGTCGCTGTCCACGATCATCTGCTTGTAGCCCTCGACCGCGCGCGCCTCGTGCGTGGCGATGAAGGCCGAGCCGATGTAGGCCAGGTCCGCGCCCATGGCCTGCGCCGCCAGGATCGCGCCGCCCGAGGCGATCGCGCCCGAGAGCGCGAGCGGGCCGTCGAACCACTGGCGGATCTCCTGCACCATGGCGAACGGGCTCTTGACGCTGGCGTGCCCGCCCGCGCCGGCCGCCACCGGGATCAGGCCGTCGGCCCCCTTGTCGATGGCCTTGTGCGCGAAGACGTTGTTGATCACGTCGTGCATCACCACGCCACCCCAGGCATGCACCCCCTGGTTCACGTCCTCGCGCGCGCCCAGGGACGTGATGACGATGGGGACCTTGTACTTGGCGCAGACCTGCATGTCGTGCTCCAGCCGGTCGTTGCTCTTGTGCACGATCTGGTTGATGGCGAACGGCGCGGCGGGCTGGTCCGGGTGCGCCTGGTCCCACGCGGCCAGGGCCTCGGTGATCTCGGCCAGCCATTCGTCGAGCTGCGACGCCGGGCGCGCATTGAGCGCCGGCATGGAGCCGACGACGCCCGCCGTGCACTGGGCGATGACGAGCCGGGGGGTGCTGATGATGAACATCGGCGAGGCGATCACCGGCAGGCGCAGCTTCTGAAATACCGGGGGCAAGGCCATGGAACCACCTTCCAAAAAATCACAATCAAAAACGCCTACAGCTCTTGACTGGCAAGCGCTGGACGCTCTTTTTTCAGGAGTACATCAGAACGCGTCGAGCGCCAGCGCGCAGCAACTTTCGCCGCCGTGCAGGATGGCGTCGCGCTGGCCGCCCGTGCGCGTCAGGATGTGCTCGGCATAGAACCACGCGGTGGCGATCTTGGCCTGCATGAAGGCCGCATCCTGTCCCTTGGCGGACAGCGCCTGCGCCACCAGCAGCGCACGGCCCATCTGCCAGCCCGCGACCAGGTTGCCCGCCAGCAGCAGGTAGGGCACGCTGCCCGCGAAGACCGCGTTGGGCTGGCTCTTGGTGCGGGCCGCGACGAAGTCCACCACTTCCAGGAAGGCCGCGCGCGCCTGGCCCAGGCGGCCCGCCACCGCCTTGGCCTCGGCGGTGCCGCTCGCCAGCAGCTCGGCCTCAGTCTGCTCGATCTGCGCCGCCACCGCCCTGGCCGTCGCGCCGCCGTCGCGCGCGGTCTTGCGGCCCACGAGGTCGTTGGCCTGGATGGCGGTCGTGCCTTCGTAGATCGTGAGGATGCGCGCGTCGCGCAGGTGCTGCGCCGCACCGGTCTCCTCGATGAATCCCATGCCGCCATGCACCTGCACGCCCAGGCTGGTCACCTCCTGGCTCATCTCGGTGCTGAAGCCCTTGACCAGCGGCACCATGAATTCGTAGAAGGCCGCGTTGTCCTTGCGCGTCTGCGCGTCCGGGTGGTGGTGCGACGCATCGTACGCCGCCGCCGCCACGCTGGACATCGCGCGGCAGCCCTCGGTGAGCGCGCGCATGGTCATGAGCATGCGGCGCACGTCGGGGTGGTGGATGATGGGGGCGCTGGCATCGATGCTGCCGTCAACCGGGCGGCTCTGCACCCGCTCGCGTGCATAGGCCACGGCGCGCTGGTAGGCCCGGTCGGCCATCGCGATGCCCTGCATGCCGACGGCGTAGCGCGCCGAGTTCATCATGATGAACATGTACTCCAGGCCGCGGTTCTCCTCGCCGACGAGGTAGCCCGTCGCCCCGCCATGGTCGCCGTACTGCAGCACTGCCGTGGGGCTGGCCTTGATGCCCAGCTTGTGCTCGATGCTGACGCAGTGCACGTCGTTGCGCGCGCCCAGGCTGCCGTCCGCGTTCACCAGGTACTTGGGCACGACGAACAGGCTGATGCCCTTGACGCCCTCGGGCGCGCCCGCCACGCGCGCGAGCACCAGGTGGACGATGTTGTCCGCCATGTCGTGCTCGCCGTAGGTGATGAAGATCTTGGTGCCGAAGACCTTGTAGCTGCCGTCGCCCTGCGGCTCGGCGCGCGAACGCACCAGGGCCAGGTCCGAGCCCGCCTGCGGCTCGGTCAGGTTCATCGTGCCGGTCCACTCGCCCGAGACCAGCTTCTCGAGGTAGGTCTCCTTGAGCTCGCTGCTCCCCGCCGTCAGCAGGGCCTCGATGGCGCCATCGGTGAGCAAGGGGGCCAGCGCGAAGCCCAGGTTGGCGGCGTTGAGCATCTCCACGCAGGCCGCGCCGATGGTCTTGGGCAGGCCCTGGCCGCCGAAATCCACCGGGTGCTGCACGCCCTGCCAGCCGCCCTGGGTGAACTGCCGGTACGCGTCCCTGAAACCGGCGGTGGTGGTCACCTGGCCGTCCTTCCAGGTCGACGGGTGCAGGTCGCCGTCGACGTTGAGCGGCGCGACCACGCCCTCGTTGAACTTGGCGCACTCCTCGAGCACGGCCGCGGCCGTGTCGAGCCCGGCCTCCTCGAAGCCGGGAATCTGCGCGAGCTGGTCGATGCGGGCCAGGTGCTCGATGGCGAACAGCATGTCCTTGACGGGGGCGGTGTAGTTCATGGGAGATTCTTTCGCTGTGGTGAAAAAAAGGGCATCGCGCGCGATGCCCCTTGGCGTGGACGCTGGCCTTACAGGGCCTTGACCAGTTCGGGCACGGCCACGAACAGGTCGGCCACCAGGCCGTAGTCTGCGACGCTGAAGATGGGCGCTTCCTCGTCCTTGTTGATCGCGACGATCACCTTGGAATCCTTCATGCCCGCCAGGTGCTGGATGGCGCCGGAGATGCCGCAGGCGACGTAGAGCTGCGGCGCGACGATCTTGCCGGTCTGGCCCACCTGCAGGTCGTTCGGCGCGTAGCCGGCGTCGACCGCGGCGCGGCTCGCGCCGATCGCGGCGCCGAGCTTGTCGGCCAGCGGCGTCATCACCTCGTTGAACTTCTCGCTGCTGCCCAGCGCCCGGCCGCCCGAGACGATGATCTTGGCGGCGGTGAGCTCGGGGCGGTCGTTCTTGGAGAGCTCGCGCCCGACGAAGCTGCTCTTGCCCGAATCGGCCACCGCGGCGGCCGTCTCCACCGCTGCCGAGCCGCCCGTGGCGGGGGCCGCGTCGAAGCCGGTGGTGCGCACGGTCAGCACCTTGACGGCGTCGCCCGATTGCACCGTGGCGATCGCGTTGCCGGCGTAGATCGGGCGCTCGAAGGTGTCGGGGCCGACGACCTTGATGATGTCGGACACCTGCGCCACGTCCAGCTTCGCGGCCACGCGCGGCGCGGCGTTCTTGCCGCTGGCCGTGGCCGGGAACAGGATGTGGCTGTAGTTGCCGGCGATGGCGAGCACCTGTGCGGCAATGTTTTCCGCCAGGCCGTCCCTGAGGCTGGCGCCATCGGCATGGATCACCTTGGCCACGCCCGCGATCTGCGCGGCGGCCTGCGCCACGGCGCCCGCGCCTTCCCCGGCGACGAGGACGTGGACCTCACCCCCGCAGGCTGCGGCGGCGACGACGGTGTTCAGGGTCGCGGCCTTGAGGCCGGCGTTGTCGTGTTCGGCAATGACGAGTGCGGTCATGTTCTTGTTCCCCTTCGCTCAGATCACTTTGGCTTCGTTCTTGAGCTTGTCGACCAGGGCCGCCACGTCGGGCACCTTGACGCCCGCGCCGCGCTTGGGCGGTTCGCTCACTTTGAGGGTCTTCAGGCGCGGCGCCACGTCGACGCCGAGATCGGCCGGGGTGACGGTGTCGAGCTGCTTCTTCTTGGCCTTCATGATGTTGGGCAGCGTGACGTAGCGCGGCTCGTTCAGGCGCAGGTCGGTCGTGACCACCGCGGGAAGCGTGATGCCGACCGTCTCGAGGCCGCCGTCGACCTCGCGCGTGACCGTGGCCTTGCCGTCCGCCACTTCCACCTTGCTGGCGAACGTGGCCTGCGGCAGGTCGGCGAGCGCCGCCAGCATCTGGCCGGTCTGGTTGGCGTCGTCGTCGATCGCCTGCTTGCCCAGGATCACCAGGCCGGGCTGCTCCTTGTCCACCAGCGCCTTGAGCAGCTTGGCGACGGCCAGCGGCTGCAGTTCCTCGTCGGTCTGCACCAGGATGGCACGGTCGGCGCCGATGGCCATTGCGGTGCGCAGCGTTTCCTGGCACTGCGCGACACCGCAGGAGACAGCGATGACCTCGGTCGCCGCGCCCTTCTCCTTCAGGCGCACGGCTTCTTCGACGGCAATCTCGTCAAACGGGTTCATGCTCATCTTGACGTTGGCGATGTCCACACCGGTGTTGTCCGACTTGACGCGGACCTTCACGTTGTAGTCCACCACGCGCTTGACGGGGACCAAGACCTTCATTGCTGCGGCTCCTCTGGTTGATTGAATGAATGCGTTCTGCAGGCGATCGATTCTATGTTCCGCCCCGGTGGATTCCGATAGGGAAAAATAAAACGAACGGTCGTGCTTTTTTGTGATTATGCCAGCAATTCGCGACGCGGTCGATGCCCTTCAGCAAGCAGGCGTGTTTTTCCACGCGGGCGGGCGCTTTTCGGCGAATGCCCGCGCGCCCTCCTGGGCGTCGGCGTCCATCATGTTGGTCGCCATGGTCTGGCCCGCGAGCTGGTACGCCGCCTGCAGCCCCAGTTCGCGCTGCCGGTACACCAGCGCCTTGCCCATGGCCACGGCCACGGCGGGTTTTTCGACGATGGCATCCACCAGGGCAGCCACCTCCGCGTCGAGCCGGTCGGCCTCGACCACGCGGTTCACCAGCCCCTGCCCGAGCGCCGTCCCGGCGTCGATGAAGTCGCCGGTGAGCAGCATTTCCATCGCGCGCTTGACGGGCACGTTGCGCACCAGCGGTACGCTGGGCGTGGCGCAGAACAGCCCGTAGTGGATGCCGCTCGTGGCAAAGCGCGCGCCGGTGCTCGCCACGGCCAGGTCGCACTGCGCGACCAGCTGGCAGCCCGCCGCCGCCGCGACGCCGTGCACGCGCGCGATCACGGGCACGCCGAGCTGGTTGATCGACAGCATCATCCGGCTGCACTGGCCGAACAGCTCGCGGTAGTACGCCAGGTCGGGGTGCGCGGCCATGTCCTTCAGGTTGTGGCCGGCGCAGAACGCCTTGCCGCTGCCCGCGAGCACCACGGCGCGCGCCGCGCCATCCTCGGCAACGGCGTCGAGCGCCTGCTGCAGCGCCGCCAGCATTTCGCTGCTCAGGGCATTGAAGCGCTGCGGGTCGTTCAGGGTCAGCGTGTAGACGCCGCGCGCGTCGCGCGCGACGCGCAGGAGATCGGATGAAGCACTCATGGGACGGACTCCGGCGATGTGGCCACTCGGGCATTGGACGATTCTTCCACGGATCCGGCACTCACGGCACGGCGCACCACGGCGCCTGATCGTGCGCCAGGCCGAGCCACAGCGCCCACAGCGCCGTGAGCACCAGCGCCAGGCCGGCGACGCGCATGCCCCAGGTGGCGCGGCCCCGCCCGCCCAGGCGCAGGAGCAGCCACGGCCCGGCCCACAAGGCCACGCCCGACCCGAGCGCGAACAGCGCCATGGTGGCGGCACCCGCGGCAACGCCGTCCGCGAGCGCCGCGACCATGACCGCCGAATACAGCAGCCCGCAGGGCAGCAGCGCCCACGCCGTGCCTATGCCCAGCGGCGCCACCAGCCCCATGGACTGCGTCGCGCGCCGCACGCGCAGCCAGATGCCGCGCGCGCCCAGTTCCAGCCAGAGCGGCTGCCGGCCCTGGACCAGCAGGGCCAGGCCCAGCACGGCGGCGGCGACGTGCACCATGCTCCAGACAGGCCGCAGCGCCGCCGAATGCACGGTGAGCCACCCCAGCCCTTGCATCGATGCCGCGGCCAGCGCACCCAGCGCCGCATAGCCGAGCAGCCGCCCGAGCTGGAACAGGGCCAGGGCCAGCGCCTGCGTCGTGCGCGGTGCCGCCGCCTGGCCGATGCCGGCGCAGGCGGCGCCGCACATGGCGACGCAATGCGGACTCCCGACCAGGCCCATGACGAAGCCGGTGACCAAGAGCGAGGTTTGCATCGGGAAATTCTAAGAGCGTGCCTCCAGGAGCGCGCCGCGGCCCCTTGACCTGCGTCAAGGGAACGCCCGTCCTCTCGGCGCAGCGCGGTCGAATGTGCCGCGAATGCCGATAGACTCGCGCGACGCGCCAGCGTTTGGCCCGATGAAGTACACCGCGATGCAAGGAGCAGACGCCCTCCCCCCCTACACGTGGCCGTTGCCGGGGCAGGCCGCGGCGGAGCCGGCGGCGCCGGACTGGGCGCTGCTGGACGATCCGGACGAGTGGCTGGCGTTCAGCCGCCCCCTGGCCACGCAGGCGGGCGCGGGCGGCCAATGGGAATCGATGCTGGCCTTCGAAGGCATGCACTGCGCAGCCTGCGCCGTCACCATCGAGCAGATCCTGGGCCGCATTCCCGGCGTCCTGCGCGTCGAGGTCAGCGCCGCGGCGCAGCGCGGGCGCGTGGTCTGGGACGAGGCGGCGACCAGGCCGTCCCGCTGGCTGCAGGCCCTGGAAGGCAGCGGCTACAAGGCGCTGCCGGTGCACGACGTCGGTGCCGGGGCGCGCAGGCAGCGGGAGACGCGCCGCATGCTCTGGCGCCTGGGCGTGGCCGGCGTGTGCATGATGCAGGTGATGATGTACGCATGGCCCGCGTACGTCGCCGCGCCGGGCACCATCGCGCCCGACCTGGAGCACCTGCTGCGCTGGGCACAGTGGGTGCTGTCGCTGCCGGTGATGCTGTTTTCCTGCCGCCCTTTCTTCGCCGCCGCCTGGCGTGACCTGCGCGCCGGACGCATCGGCATGGATCTGCCGGTGGCGCTCGGCATGGCGATCACCTTCGCCGTCAGCAGCCTGGGCACCTTCGAGCCCGAGGGTCCGTTCGGCCACCAGGTCTACTTCGACTCGCTGACGATGTTCGTCTTCTTCCTGCTGGCCGGGCGCTGGCTCGAACTGCGCCTGCGCGACCGTGCCGCCGGCGCGCTCGAAGCCTTGATGCACCGCCTGCCCGAGAGCGCCGAGCGGCGCGACGAGCGCGGCGCCTGGCGGCGCGTGGCGCTGCGCCGCCTGCGCGTGGGCGACGTGCTGCGCGTCCTGCCGGGCGAGGCCTTCCCGGCCGACGGCCTGGTGTCGGCCGGCACCACCAGCGTGGACGAGGCGCTGCTCACCGGCGAGTCGCGCCCGGTGGCGCGCGCCGTGGGCGACGCGGTGGTGGCGGGCAGCCACAACCTCGACGCCGCGGTGGAGATGCGCGTGGCCGCCGCGGGCGAGCAGACCCACTATGCCCGCATCGTCGCCCTGATGGAGCAGGCAGCCAGCAGCAAGCCGCACTGGGCGCGGCTGGCGGACCGCGTGGCCAGGCCCTTTCTGCTGTTCGTCCTGCTCGCCGCCGCACTGGCGGGCGCCTGGTGGTGGCCGGTCGATCCGGCGCGGGCGCTGATGGTGGCGGTGGCGGTGCTGGTGGTGACCTGCCCGTGCGCGCTCTCGCTGGCCACGCCGGCCGCCATGCTGGCCAGCGCCGGGGCCCTGGCGCGCCGCGGCGTCCTGGTGCGGCACCTGCAGGCGATCGAGGCGCTGGCCCAGGTCGACACCGTGGTGTTCGACAAGACCGGCACGCTCACCCGCGACGCCTTCGTGCTCGCGCAGGTGCGGCTGCGCGCAGGCTGCACGCGCGAGGAGGCGCTGGCGCTCGCCGCGGCGCTCGCGCGCCACAGCCTGCACCCGGTTTCCCGCGCGCTCGTGGCAGCCGCGGCGCTGGCGCCGCCGATGGACACGGGCACCGTGCGGGAGGCGCGCGAGGTGGCGGGACAGGGTGTCGTGGCAACTATCGGTTCTGATAGCGCCTTGCGCACGCTCCGCCTTGGTTCCGAGGACTTTTGTGGCATAAAAGATTCTGCGGCGGACCGTAGCGGCCAGGGGCCCGTCAGCCACCTGGCCGACGACCAGGGCTGGCTCGCCAGCTTCGTTTTCGAGGAAGACCTGCGCGCCGATGCGGCGGCCACCGTCGGCGCGCTGCGCCGGCAGGGCGTTGCCGTGCACCTGCTCTCGGGCGACGACGACGCGGCGGCGCGGCGCATCGGCCAGCTGGCCGGCATCGACGCGGCGCAGGGCGGCTGCACGCCCGACGACAAGCTGCGCCGGGTACGCGCGCTGCAGGCGGACGGACACCACGCGGCGATGGTCGGCGACGGCCTCAACGACGGCCCGGTGCTCGCGGCCGCCCACGCCTCGTTCGCCTTCGGCCGCGCGGTGCCGCTGGCGCAGGCGCGTTCGGACTTCGTCGTGCTGGGCGACGCGCTGATGGCCATTGCCCAGGCGCACAGCCAGGCGGGACGGACGATGCGCGTGGTCAGGCAAAACCTGGCCTGGGCGCTGGCCTACAACCTGGCGGCGCTGCCGCTGGCGGTGGCGGGCCTGATGCCGGCCTGGGCCGCGGGCCTGGGCATGGCGGCCAGTTCCCTGCTGGTCGTGGCCAACGCCCTGCGCCTGAATCACCCCTCCGAACGGGAGAAGCCCTGATGGACATTCTTTACCTGCTGGTGCCGCTGTCGGTGGTATTGGCCCTGCTCATCCTCGGAGCCCTCGCCTGGGCGATTTTCAAGGGCCAGTTCGACGACCTGGAACGCGAGGGCGGCCGGATTTTCGAAAACGATTGATCCACGTCAATTTATCCATGCCATCCTCATGGATAATGGTTAACCCTGATAGAAAATCAAGAGCTATGACAGCAGAAAACCTCAAACCCGCCACCTACAACGACAAGGTGGTGCGGCAACTGGCCATCATGACCGTCGTCTGGGGCGTGGTCGGCATGCTGGTCGGCGTCATCGCCGCCGCGCAACTGACCTGGCCCGAGCTCAACTTCGGCATCCCATGGTTCAGCTACGGGCGCCTGCGCCCCCTGCACACCAACGCCGTGATCTTCGGCTTCGGCGGCACCGGCCTGATCGCCACCTCGCTGTACGTGGTGCAGCGCACCTCGCAGGCGCGGCTGTTCGGCGGGGATGCCCTGGCGAGCTTCGTCGCCTGGGGCTGGAACCTGGCCATCGTGAGCGCGGCCATCTCGCTGCCCATGGGCTTCACCACCTCCAAGGAATACGCCGAGCTGGAGTGGCCCATCGACCTGCTGGTCACCGTGGTCTGGGTGGCCTACGCCATCGTGTTCTTCGGCACCATCGCCAAGCGCAAGATGAGCCACATCTACGTGGCCAACTGGTTCTACGGCGCGTTCATCATCGCGATCGCCCTGCTGCACATCGGCAACAGCGCCGAGCTGCCGGTGGGCTGGATGAAGTCCTACTCCGCCTACGCCGGCGTGCAGGACGCCATGGTGCAGTGGTGGTACGGCCACAACGCCGTGGGCTTCCTGCTCACCGCGGGCTTCCTCGGGATGATGTACTACTTCATCCCCAAGGCGGCCGACCGTCCGATCTACAGCTATCGCCTCTCGATCGTCCACTTCTGGGCGCTGATCTTCACCTACATGTGGGCAGGTCCGCACCACCTGCACTACACCGCGCTGCCCGACTGGGCACAGTCGGTGGGCATGGTGTTCTCCATCATCCTGCTGGCGCCGAGCTGGGGCGGCATGATCAACGGCGTGATGACGCTTTCGGGCGCCTGGGAAAAGCTGCGCAACGACCCGATCATCCGCTTCCTGATCGTTTCGCTGTCGTTCTACGGCATGTCCACGTTCGAGGGCTCGCTGCTGTCGATCAAGACCGTCAACGCGCTGTCCCACTACACCGACTGGACCGTGGGCCACGTGCACTCGGGCGCGCTGGGCTGGGTCGGCTTCATCACCATGGGTTCGCTCTACTGGCTGATACCGCGGCTGTACGGCCGCACGTCCATGCACTCCACGCGCGCCATCGAGCTGCACTTCTGGATCGCCACGATCGGCATCGTGCTCTACATCGCCTCGATGTGGATCGCCGGCGTGATGCAGGGCCTGATGTGGCGCGACATCAACGACGACGGCACGCTCAAGTACGCCTTCGTCGAGACCGTCAAGGCCACCTTCCCGTTCTACGCGGTGCGCCTGCTGGGCGGGCTGCTGTACCTGAGCGGCATGGTCATCATGCTGTGGAATGTGATGAAGACCATCGCGGCCGGCCGCGCGCCCACCGTGAGCATCCCGCCGCTGGTCGCGCACGCCTGAAGTGCCTGATCAATCACCGCACACACCAAGAACCAACGACATGGCTCAAGAAGAAATCCGCGGCCACGCCCGCATCGAAACCAACAACTTCCTGATGATCGTCCTGATCCTGCTGGTGGTGGCCATCGGCGGGCTGGTGGAGATCGTTCCGCTGTTCTTCCAGAAATCCACCACCCAGCCGATCGACGGCCTCAAGCCGTACACCGCGGTGCAGGTGGTGGGGCGCGACATCTACATCCGCGAAGGCTGCAACAACTGCCACTCGCAGATGATCCGCTCGCTGCTGCACGAGTCGCTGCGCTACGGCCCGGTCTCGACCGCCGGCGAGTTCGTCTACGACCACCCGCACCTGTGGGGCAGCAAGCGCACCGGCCCGGACCTGGCCCGCGTCGGCGGGCGCTACAGCGACGACTGGCACGCGGTGCACCTGAACAACCCGCGCGCCGTGGTGCCCGAGTCGAACATGCCCGCCTACCCCTGGCTGGCCAAGATCCCGGCCGACAGCGCCACGGTGCAGGCGCACATGCGCGGACTGCGCACGCTGGGCGCGCCCTACACCGACGAGGAGATCGCGAAGGCTCCCGGCGAAGTCGAGGGCAAGACCGAGCTCGAGGCCCTGATCGCCTACCTGCAGGTGCTCGGCCTGCAGCGCAAATGACCAGCGGAGCAGATGCCATGGACATCGATTTCTTGCGCGGCCTGTACACCGTTCTGGCGCTGTTGACCTTCGCCGTCATCGCGCTGTGGGCCTGGTCGCGCGGCAACCATCAACGGTTCGAAGAGGCGGCGCGGCTGCCTTTGCTCGACGACGACATGCCAGCCGCAGCGCCGCTGGCCACTGGGAACGACAAACCATGAGTGATTTCACGAGCCATTTCTGGTCCGCCTACGTCGCGGGCCTCACGCTGATCGGGGTCTTCGCCTGCGTGGCACTGCTGATGTGGACGCGCCGCATGAACACCGAGGTCAAGCCCGACGAGTCCACCGGGCACGTCTGGGACGGCAACCTGACCGAAAGGAACAACCCGCTGCCGCGCTGGTGGATCGGCATGTTCGCCATCAGCTGCGTTTTTGCCCTCGGCTATCTGGTGCTCTACCCCGGCCTGGGCACCTTCAAGGGTTCGCTCGACTGGACGCAGGAAGGCCAGCACGCGGCCGAGCTCAAGGCGCACGAGGAGAAGATCGCCCCCATCTACGCAGCCTTCGCCTCGCAGAGCGTGGAGCAGCTGGCCACCGACCCCAAGGCCAGGGCCATCGGCGACCGCCTGTTCACGAGCAACTGCGCGCAGTGCCACGGCAGCGACGCGCGCGGCAGCAAGGGCTTTCCCAACCTGGCGGACAAGCACTGGAACTGGGGCGGCACGCCCGAGAAGATCCAGGAGACCATCGGCGAGGGGCGCACCGGCATGATGCCGCCGATGGCCGCCGCCGTGGGCTCGCCCGAGGAGGTGCGCGCCGTGGCCCAGTATGTGCTCAGCCTCTCGGGCGGCAAGCACGACGGCAAGCTGGCCGCGCTCGGCAAGGAAAAGTTCGCCGCCTGCGCCGCCTGCCACGGAGAGGACGGCAAGGGCAACCCCATGCTGGGCGCGCCCAACCTGACCGACGGCGTGTTCACCCACGGCGCCGATACCGAGGCGCACGTCGTCGACATGATCAACAACGGCAAGACCGCGCAAATGCCCGCCTGGAAGGACAAGTTCTCGCCCGAACAGCTGCGCCTGCTCACGGCCTACGTCTGGGGCCTGGGCGGCGGCCAGGCGGCGCAGTGATGTTCCTGCCCGGTCACGGGCGGCGCGCCCGCCCGTGACCGGCAATTCCGCATGTCCAACGCCAGCACCCCGGCACTGAAGCCCCCCCGCGACGCCGGCCGCCGGAAGATCTACCCGCGCACGGCCAAGGGCATCTACACCCGCTGGCGCTGGTTCTTCGTCTTCGCCACGCAGCTCTTCTACTACGGCATGCCGTGGCTGCAGTGGGGCGGGCGCCAGGCGATGCTGTTCGACATCGAGGCGCGGCGCTTCTACATCTTCGGGCTGGTGCTCTACCCGCAGGACGTGTTCTACCTGACGGCGCTGCTCATCATTTCGGCACTGCTGCTGTTCCTGTTCACCGCGGTCGCCGGGCGGCAATGGTGCGGCTACACCTGCCCGCAGACCGTCTATACGGAAATCTTCCTCTGGGTCGAGGAAAAGTTCGAGGGCAACCGCGCGCAGCGCATGAAGCTGGACGCCTCGCCCCTGTCGTGGAACAAGCTCCGGCGCAAGGCGGGCAAGCACCTGGTGTGGATCGCGATCGGCCTGTGGACCGGGTTCACCTTCGTCGGCTACTTCACGCCGATCCGCGCGCTGGCGGCGGACGTGCTGGCGCTCTCGGTCGGCTCCTGGTCGCTGTTCTGGATCCTGTTCTACGGCTTCGCCACCTGGGGCAACGCCGGGTTCATGCGCGAGCAGGTGTGCAAGTACATGTGCCCCTACGCGCGCTTCCAGGGCGCGATGTTCGACCGCGACACGCTCATCGTCACCTACGTGAAGTCGCGCGGCGAGCAGCGCGGCAAGCGCTCCAAGACGGCCGACTACAAGGCGCAGGGCCTGGGCGACTGCATCGACTGCACGATGTGCGTGCAGGTCTGCCCCACGGGCATCGACATCCGCGACGGCCTGCAGTACGAGTGCATCAGCTGCGCCGCCTGCATCGACGCCTGCAACGACGTGATGGACCTGATGGGCTACCCGCGCGGGCTGATCCGCTACTCGACCGAGGCCGCGATCGACAAGGGCTGGAACACGCGCCAGATGCTGCGCCGCGTGCTCAGGCCGCGCGTGCTGGTCTACTCGACGGTGCTGGCGGTGGCCGTCGTCGCCCTGGTCGTCAGCCTGGCGCTGCGCACGCCGTTCAAGGTCGACATCATCCGCGACCGGGTGACGCTGGCGCGGCTGGTCAAGGGCGGGCAGATCGAGAACGTCTACCGCCTGCACATCCAGAACGCCACCGAGCACGAGCAGACTTTCACCCTCGCGGTGCAGGGCCTGCCCGGCCTGGCCCTGGCCGAGGACGTCCAGCCCCGGGTCGTGCTCGGGCCCGAGCAATCGGCTTCCGTGCCGGTGCAGCTGCATCTGCCGGTGGACACCGTGGCGCCCGGTTCGCACCGCATCCATTTCGTGGTCAGCGCGCCCGCAGCAGGGACGGTGAGCGAGAAGTCCGTCTTCATCGTCCCGCGCTGAGCACCCCCTCCCTCATGGCCCGGACGCCCGCAGCCGCCCCATCCGCCCCCAGGCCCTGGTGGCGCTTCGGCTACGTCTGGCTCATCATCGGCAGCTTCGCGGCGGCGGTGGCGGCGAGCGGCGTGACCGTATGGCTGGCGATGCAGTCGCCCGAAGCCTCGGCCCCGGCGGCGGACAGCGGCGCGACGGACGGCGCGCTCGAGCCCGCGATGCAGGCGCGCAACCGCACGAGCAGCCGCAACGCCCGGGCGCTCGGCCTGGACGACAAGTAACGACGACAACGGAGACGCGCATGTGGGGAAGACGACTGATGTGGATCGCCTGGCCGGCCTTCATGGTGGCCGCGGTGCTGGAAATGATGGTGTTCGCGGTGCTCGATCCCGAGTCGCTCACGCTGCTGGGCGAGCAGGTGGACTGGTCGCGCAGGACGGTCTATTCCGTCACCTTCCTGATCTTCTGGCTCATGTTCATGCTGTGCAGCGCCGTCACGCTGCAGCTGGCGCGTGCGCCCGGCGACGTCAACGAGCACCTGGGGCAACGCCCCTGATCCGCCGGCGCGCTACAGGTCGGCGAGCGCGCGGATGTGGGCCTCGACGCCGCGCGCCAGCGGCACCATCGCGTAGCCGCCTTCGAGGCAGGAGACGATGCGCCCTTTGGCATGGCGCCGCGCGATGTCCTTGATGCGCAGCGTGATCCAGGCGAAGTCCTGGTCGGTCAGGCCGAGCTGGCCCATGTCGTCCTCGCGGTGGCTGTCGAAGCCCGCGCTGATGAAGACCATCTCGGGCTTGAACGCCTCCAGCCGCGGGATCCACATCGCCTCGACCAACTCGCGGATGTCCATGCCGCGCGTGTACGCCGCCACCGGCAGGTTGCACATGTTGGGCGCCGGGTCCTTGTCGCCGCTGAACGGATAGAAGGGGTGCTGGAAAAAGCTGCACATCAGCGCACGCTCGTCGCCCGCGAGGATGTCCTCGGTGCCGTTGCCGTGGTGCACGTCGAAGTCGATCACCGCCACGCGCCCGAGGTTGTGGCGCTGCAGCGCGTACTTGGCGGCGATGGCCACGTTGTTGAAGAAACAGAAACCCATCGCCTTGTCGCGCGTGGCATGGTGGCCGGGCGGGCGCACGCTGCAAAAGGCGTTTTCCAGCTCGCCGGCCATCACCGCGTCGGTGGCGGCGAGCGCCGCGCCGGCCGCGCGCAGCGCCGCGGTCCAGGTGAAGGCGTTCATCGCGGTATCGGGATCGACCTGCGCGTAGGCCGGGCCGCCGGCCGCGTGGTCTTCCGCGATGCGCTCGGACATGCCGCGCAGCGAAGCGACGTACCACCGGTCGTGCGCCAGCTCGACGTCGTCCAGCGGCGCCAGCGGCGCCTCGCGCTGCTCGAGCACGTCGGCCAGGCCGGTGATCAGCATGCGGTTGTGGATCGCGTCGAGCCGCTCCGGGCATTCGGGGTGGCCGGCGCCCATCTCGTGCCTGCGGCAATCGGAATGCGTGTAAAAACCCGTCCTGCTCACAGCCCGCCTCCACCGTGTTTTTCGGATAGCCTCGCGCCCATGCATGCACAAGAAAAAATCCAGGCGCTGCTGAATCAGCTTAACACGGTGATCGTGGGCAAAAGCGCACAGGTACAGGACGGCGTGGCCTGCCTGCTGGCCGGCGGCCACCTGCTGATCGAGGACGTGCCGGGCGTGGGCAAGACGACGCTGGCGCACGCGCTGGCGCGCAGCTTCGGCCTGGCGTTCGCGCGGGTGCAGTTCACCTCGGACCTGATGCCCAGCGACCTGACCGGCGTGGCCGTCTACGAGCGCGGCCGGGAGGCTTTCGTCTTCCACCCCGGCCCGGTGTTCACGCAGGTGCTGCTGGCCGACGAGATCAACCGCGCCAGCCCGCGCACGCAAAGCGCGCTGCTGGAGGCGATGGAGGAAAAGCAGGTCTCGGTGGAAGGCGAGACCCGCGCGCTGCCGCAACCCTTCTTCGTGATCGCGACACAGAACCCGCACGAGCAGGTCGGCACCTTCCCGCTCCCCGAAAGCCAGCTCGACCGCTTCCTGATGCGCATCTCGCTCGGCTACCCCGACCGCGCCGCCGAGCGCGCGCTGCTCACCGGCGAAGACCGGCGCACGCAGCTGGAGCACCTGCGCGCGCTGCTCGACGCGCAGGAGCTCGCCGCGCTGCAGCGGCAGGTGCTCGCGGTGCACGCGGCCGCGCCGCTGCTCGACTACGTGCAGGCGCTGATCGCCGCCACGCGCTCGGGCCGGTGGTTCGTGCAGGGGCTGTCGCCGCGCGCGGGCATCGCGCTCCTGCGCGCGGCCAAGGCACAGGCACTGATCGAGGGCCGCGACTACGTGGCGCCCGACGACGTGCAGGCCATCCTGGCGCAGACCATCGCCCACCGCCTCGTGCCGGCGGCCGACGCCGGACGCGGCGCGGTCGAGCAGGTGCGCGCGATGCTCGAGACGGTGGTGCCGTGATGGCGGACGCGAAAAAATACCGCATCGGCCAGAACGCGCTGCTCGCGGCGCTGTTCCTGGCGCTGTACTACGTGCTGGTGTTCGGCCTCGCGGGCGGCGCCGAGGCCGGCACGGCCGCGCGCTGGCGCCACTACCTGCCGCTGCTGGAAAAACTCAGCATCTCGCTGTTCGCGATCTTCGCCATCCTGCTGCTGGGCCAGTTCATCGAGCGGCTGATCGACAGCACCGGCGACATCGAGGGCATACGCTACAACCTGGTGCGCGTCACGCGGCTGGTCGGCTTCGTGCTGGTGGCCATCGTCATCGTCTCGTTCCTGTTCCAGAACCTATACGCGGCCGCGGTGAGCTTCGGCCTGATCTCGCTGGTGCTGGGCTTCGCGCTGCAGGCGCCGATCACGTCCTTCATCGCCTGGCTCTACATCATCTTTCGCCGCCCCTACCACGTGGGCGACCGCATCCAGCTCGGCGTGCTGCGCGGCGACGTGATAGAGATCGGCTACTTGGACACGCGCGTGCAGGAATGCAGCGGCGTCTACCTGGGCAACGACCGGCCCAGCGGCCGCGTCATCCACTTCCCCAACAGCATCGTGCTGCGCTCGGAGATCATCAACTACTCGGGCCCGGCCAGGCCCTTCATCTGGAACGAGACCGCGATCCAGATCGCCTACACCAGCGACCTGCCCTTCGTCGAAGCCTGCCTGCTGGCGGCGGCCAACGACGATTTCACCGAGCGCTACCCGCGGCGCGCGCTGGATGCCGGCACCGAAGCCGCGGTGTATTTCCGCGTCAACACCTTCGCCTGGCTGGAGGCCGTGGTGTCCTACCCGGTGGAGCCGCAGGACACCACGGGCAGGCGCAACCGCATCCTGCGCCGCGCCCTGCCCGCGCTCAACCGCGCGCCGGAGCAGGTGCAGTTCCCGCATGGCACGCAGCGCTGAGGGGCCGCTGCCACGCCCCCAAACCCAGCCGCGCACCCGGCGCCTGCGCGACGGATGGCGCGACTGGTGGATGGCGCGCGTGCCGCCCGCCGACAAGCTGCGGCTGACCCAGCGCAACGTCTACATCCTGCCCACGGGCGCGGGCTGGATGCTGGCGCTCACGCTGCTGGTGCTGCTGGTGGCGTCGATCAACTTCCAGCTCAACCTGGGCTACCTGCTCACTTTCCTGCTGGCGGGCAGCAGCGCGGCGAGCACCTGGGTCAGCCATGCTACGCTGCGCGGGCTCGACCTGCATCTGCTGCCGCCGCGGCCGCAGTTCCTCGGCGGCCACGCCGTGCTGCAGGTGCAACTGCAGAGCGAGCGGCGCGCGCCGCGCTACGGCATCGCGCTGGCATTGCAGGGCTCGGGGCAATGGGCGTGGTGCGACGTGCCCGCGCTGGGCAGCGCGAGCGTCGAGCTGGGGTTCGAGCCCACGCGCCGCGGCCTGCAAGCCGTGCCGCCGCTGGCCATCCAGACGCTCTACCCCATGGGCATCTTCCGTGTCTGGGCCTGGTGGCGCCCGGCCGCGCAGGTGCTGGTCTACCCCCGTCCCGAGGCCCTGGCGCCGCCGCTGCCGCCCGGCGAGCCGCGCGCGGGCGGCAGCGCCCGCACGTCCGCCCGCGGCAGCGGCGAGCACGATGGCGTGCGCGGCTACCGCCGGGGCGATCCGCAGCGGCTGATCGTCTGGAAAAAGGCCGCCACGGCGCTGGCCAGCGGCAGCGACGCGCTGGTCAGCCGCGACACGCAGCCCGCGCAGCGCGGCGCGCTCTGGCTCGACCTCGGCGCCACCGGCCTGCACGAGACCGAGGCGCGCCTGTCGCGCCTCGCCGCCTGGGTGCTGCAAGCCGACCGCATGGGCCTGTCCTACGGCCTGCGCCTGCCCGGCGCGCAGGTCGCGCAGGGCAGCGGAGCGGCGCAGCGCGAGCGCTGCCTGCAGGCCCTGGCGCTGTACTGATTTACCCATGAAATCCGGCCCTACCCCTTGCCAGCCAAGCGCAAGCAGCTATTTCACGAGGAGCATCTCCCCGCACCCCTGGGGGGCGCCATGACCGCGCGCCTGGCCACGCTGCCGCGCGAGGCGCGCGACACGCTGTTCCTGCTGCTCGTCATCGCCTGCTGCATCGGCCCGCTGGTCGCGCACATCCCCGTCTGGGCGTCGCTGCTGACCGCCGCCCTGCTGCTCTGGCGCGGGACGCTCGCATGGCAGGCGCGGCCGCTGCCCCGGCGCCGGGTGACCGTGGCACTGCTGGCGCTGGCGGTCGCGCTCACGCTCGCCAGCCACCAGACCATCGTCGGGCGCGACGCAGGCGTGACGCTGGTCGTGATGCTGCTGGCGCTGAAAACCCTGGAACTGCGCGCGCGGCGCGACGCCATGGTGGTGTTCTTCCTCGGCTTCTTCACGCTGCTGGCCAACTTCTTCTTCTCGCAGTCGCTGGGCGTGGCGCTCATGATGCTGCTGGCGCTGCTCGGGCTGCTCACGGCGCTGGTCAACGCGCACCAGCCGGCCGGCCGGCCGCCGCTGGCGCAGTCGCTCGGCAGCGCCGTCCGCATGGCCCTGCTGGGCGCGCCCGTCATGGTGCTGCTGTTCGTGCTGTTTCCGCGCTTCGCGCCGCTCTGGGGCCTGCCGGCGCAGGCGCTCGGCGGACGCAGCGGCCTGTCGGGGCAGATGAGCGTGGGCTCGATCGCCGAGCTGGCGCTGGACGACACCGTGGCGCTGCGCGTGCGCTTCGAGACCCCCGGCGGCGCGGCGCCGCCGCAAGCCAGCCTGTACTTCCGCGGGCCGGTGCTCACGGCGTTCGATGGCCGGCGCTGGTTCGCCCTCTCCGAGCCCGAGGCCCACGCCATCACCTGGGCCACGCCCACCCCCGCCAGGCTGCGCGTGCAGGGCGAAGGCGTGCGCTACGAGGTGACGCTGGAGGCCAGCCAGCGCCCCTGGCTCATGACGCTGGACGTGCCCGAAGAGCGCCCCGCGCTGCCGCAAGGCATGGGCGCGCGCATGACGCCCGAGCTGCAGTGGCTGACGTTCCGGCCGATCACCAGCGTGCTGCGCTACGAGGCCACGAGCCACCTGCAGTTCGAGCACGGCCCGCTGCGGCGCACGCCGGAAATGCGCGCCTACGTGCAGCTGCCGCCGGGCGGCAACCCGCGCACACTGGCACTGGCACGCGAGATGCGCGCCGACGCGCGCCTGGCCGCCGGGGGCGCGCAGGCGCTGGTCGCCGCTGCGCTCGAGCGCCTGCGCACCGGCGGCTACCGCTACACGCTCAACCCCGGCGTCTACGGCGACGACACCGCCGACGCGTTCTGGTTCGACCGCAAGGAGGGCTTTTGCGAGCACATCGCCTCCGCCTTCGTGGTGCTGATGCGCGCGCTGGACATCCCGGCGCGCATCGTCACCGGCTACCAGGGCGGCGAGATGAACGGCATCGACGGCTACTGGACGGTGCGCCAGAGCGATGCCCATGCCTGGGCCGAAGTGTGGATCGAGGGCCGCGGCTGGCTGCGCGTGGATCCGACCGGCGCCGTGGCGCCGGGGCGCGTGGGCACGCTCGAACGTCTGCGCGCGCCGCGCGGCGTGTTCGGCAACGCGCTGGGCGCCGTCCTCAGCCCCTCGATGGCGCAGCGCCTGCGCGCCGTCTGGGAGGCGCTGGACAACCGCTGGACGCAATGGGTGCTCAACTACACGCAGGAGCGCCAGTTCGACCTGCTCAAGAGCCTGGGGGTGCCGGCGCCCGGCTGGCAGGACCTGGTGCGGCTGCTGGGGGCGCTGGCCGCCGCGGCCGCGCTGATCGGCGCGGGCTGGGCGCTGTGGGAGCGCCGCCGCGTCGACCCCTGGCAGCGGCTGATGCGCCGGGTGCGCGCACGCCTGGCGCGGCGCGGGCTGGCGCTGCCGGCGCACCTGCCGCCGCGCGCCATGGCGCTCGCGGCGCGCGCGCATTTCGGCGCCGCCGCCGAACCCCTCGCCCGCTGGCTGCTGCGGCTCGAACAGGCGCGCTACGCACCGCGGCAGGCGAGCTCCCTGCATGCGCTGCGGCGCGAGCTGCGCACCCTGCCCTGGCCCGCGGCTGCGGCGCCGTGAAACTCCCCTATCGATAGCAGCTCGCGCTTGCCCAGAGCGCGCTAGGGCCCTGAAAGACCATGAAAACCGAAGGCCGCGGCGACGAGGCTCAGTCGGCGCTCGCCGCCGGTGCGCCGGCTTCCTCGGGCAGGGGCTGCACGCTCTGCTGCGCGGCCTGTGGCTGCACGATCGGCTGCACCTGCACGCTCGCCGGCGGAGCAGGCGCCGCCGGCGGCGGCAGGTAGCGCGCGAACAGGTCGAAAAAGCGCGCGTAGAACTGCGCGTCGTTGATCGTCTCGCTGCCCACCTTGACCAGCGTGTCGTCGGTCGAATTGACCGGCAGGGACAGCGAGCCCAGGCCGCCCACGCCGAGCGACGCGGAGTTGTTCACCTTCTTGATCACGTAGCGGTCCTGCACCGCGCTGGCGAACGCCGTGGTGCGCGCCGCATCCTGCACCTCGGCGGCGCAGACCACGTTCATCTTCACCTCGTAGTGCACGTCGGGGGTCGGCTGGTAGAACTTGCGGCCCTCGACCGCCTCGTCGTCGGCCTTGTCCACGATGTAGCCTTGGCTCAGCAGCGCGCGCCGCGCCGCCTCGCAGGCCTGCTGCCGGCTCGCGCGCAGGTGGCGGGTGTGCACGTCGGCGTTGCCGAAATCATTGGGCGAGAACGACAGCGCGCGATCGCTCGTCGGCAGCGCCTCCGGCAAGCGCGCGCAGCCCGCGAGCGCGAGCGATGCCAGCAGCATCCACGCCCATCGGCGGCCGAACCTGGAAGAACGGGTCCACATAGGGCGCGGATTGTGCGCCAGCACGGCGCCGCTGCGGCGGTTCACGCTCCGGCCGCGCCGATCGCGTCGAGCGGCCAGCGCGGGCGCACGTCGAAGGCGTAGTCCCTGGCGGGCCGGGCCACGCCCGCCTGCACGCGCATCGCGGCGGCCAGGGCGATCATCGCGCCGTTGTCGGTGCACAGATGCAGCTCGGGATAGTGCACGCGCACGCCGCGCGCGGCGCACGCCGCATCGAGCTGCGCGCGCAAGGCGCGGTTGGCGCCCACGCCGCCGGCCACCACGAGGCGCGCCAGGCCCGTGGCCTCCAGCGCCTTGAGCGATTTCCTGACCAGCACCTCGACGATGGCCGCCTGGGTGGCTGCCGCCAGGTCGGCCCGGCGCGCCGGCAGCGCCTCGCCCAGTCTCCTGGCCTGCGTCAGCACGGCCGTCTTGAGCCCGGCGAACGAAAAGTCCAGGTCGCCGCTGTGCAGCAGCGGCCGGGGCAGCCGGAAGGCGTCGGCGTCGCCCTGCCCGGCCAGCGCGGCCAGGGCCGGGCCGCCGGGATAGGGCAGGCCCAGCAGCTTGGCCGACTTGTCGAAGGCCTCGCCGGCCGCGTCGTCGATGGTCTCGCCCAGCAGTTCGTAGCGGCCCACGCCGTCGACCCGCATGAGCTGGGTGTGGCCGCCCGAGACCAGCAGCGCGACGAAGGGAAACGCGGGCGGGTCGGCGCTCAGGAAGGGCGAGAGCAAATGGCCCTCCAGGTGGTGGATGCCGAGCACCGGCACGTCGAGCGCCGCGCCCAGCGCGCAGGCCACGCCCGCGCCCACCAGCAGCGCTCCGGCCAGCCCCGGGCCGCGCGTGAAGGCCACCAGGCCCACCTCGGCCAGCCGCGCGCCCGCCTGCTCCAGCACCGCCTGCGTGAGCGGCAGCACGCGGCGGATGTGGTCGCGGCTGGCCAGCTCGGGCACCACGCCGCCGTACGCCTGGTGCATCGAGATCTGGCTGTGCAGCGCGTGCGCTAGCAGCCTGGGAGGCGCGCCCCCGCCCGCCGGGCGCACCAGCGCCACGCCGGTCTCGTCGCAGGAGGACTCGATGCCGAGAATCAGGCCATGCATGGGCGGCAAGTGTAGGGCCGCGCCGGCACCTGCCCGCCCCGGCGGTGCCGCGCTTGCCATCAGACGTTCCCACAATGAAACTAGGGAAAACCATTAAAAAAGAACCATTGCCGCCTAAAATTTTGAGGTTTGACGGCCGAACCAATCGGTTATATAAACAATCACTTATGTAACCATGCAGAAAAGGACCCACCCATGGACAGCGCCGTAGTAAGCCTGTTGTCGGCCTTTGTGCTCTCCCTCATAGGGCTGTTCGCCTTCATGTGGTCGATGCGCAAGGGGCTGTTCGTCGAGAACCCCAAGGCCGCGGGGACCATCTTCGCCCCCGGCGAAGTGGGCAAGGCGGACGACCCGTCGCTCACCTCCAGCGACGAAGCCCGGCTGCAGCAGGCCATCAACGAAACCCAGGACAAGGGCCGCGAGCTGCGGCAGTCCGAAGACCCCGAGGGCCTGGACGACCGCCTGACGGCCGACCGCTCCACCGCCTTCCCGGTGTTCATGTTCATCGCGTTTTCCGTGATGTGGCTGGTGCTCGGCTCGGTGGCGGGGCTGACGGCCTCGCTCAAGCTGCACTGGCCCGACTGGCTGGTGTCCGAGGCCTGGGAAACCTTCGGGCGCATGCGCACCTACCACCTCACGGCGGTGCTCTACGGCTGGATCACCAACGCCGAGCTGGGCATCATCATCTGGCTGCTGCCGCGCCTGATGCGCACGCCGCTGCGCGGCGCGCTCTGGGTCATGATGGGCGGCGCACTGATCAACGTCGGCATCGCCAGCGCCATCGGCGGCTTCGGCATGGGCTGGACGGCCGGCATGGAGTACCTCGAAATCCCCTGGCAGATCGGCGTCTTCATCGTCGCCGGCTTCGTCTGCATCATCCTGCCGGTGATCTCCACCGTGGTGCACCGCAAGACGCACGAGATCTACGTCAGCGCCTGGTACCACGTGGGCTCGCTGCTGTGGATCGCGCTGCTCTTCACGGTGGCCAAGTTCCCCGGCGCGCACTACGGCGTCGAGCAGGCGACGATGAACTGGTGGTACGGCCACAACGTGCTAGGCCTGTGGTTCACCCCGGCGGCGCTGGGCGCGATCTACTACTTCCTGCCCAAGGTGATCGGGCGGCGCGTGAGCTCGTACAACCTGTCGATCCTCGGCTTCTGGACGCTCGCCTTCTTCTATGCGCAGGTCGGCGGCCACCACCTGGTCGGCGGCCCCATTCCCGAGTGGATGATCACGCTGTCCATCGTTCAGAGCATGATGATGATCGTGCCCGTGGCGGCGTTCTCGGTGAACATGGCCGGCACGATGTGGGGCCGCATGAAGCTGGCGCTGTACTCGCCGACGCTGCGCTTCATGATGTTCGGCGGCTTCATGTACATGGTGTCGTCGGTGCAAGGCTCGTTCGAGGCGCTGCGCTCGGTGCAGCAGGTGGCGCACTTCACGCACTTCACCGTGGCCCACGCCCACCTGGGCGCCTACGGCTTCGTCACCATGGTGCTGTTCGGCGCGATCTACTTCATGCTGCCGCGCGTGCTGCGCTGGGAATGGCCCTTCCCCCGGCTGATCTCCTGGCACTTCTGGCTGGCCGCGATCGGCATCCTGATCTATTTCGGGCCGCTCACCTACGGCGGCTGGCTGCAGGGCCTGGCGATGCTCGACGAGAGCAAGCCGTTCATCGAGTCGGTCACGCTCACCATCCCCTACCTGCAGTGGCGCAGCGTCGGCGGCAGCCTGATGCTGCTCAGCCACCTGATCTTCGCCTTCCACGTGCTCGTCATGGTGCTGCGCTTCGGCCCGACACGCGCCGGCGCGGCGCTGTTCACCCACGAGTCCGGCAACCTGGAGGCGGCCCATGGAAAATGAAGTCAAGCTCATCACCGGCACCCTGGTGACGTTCAGCATCGCCGTGGCGGCGCTGGTGCTCATCCCCTACTTCCAGGTGCGCGACATCCCGGCGCCCGACGGGCTCAAGCCCTACACCAGCGCCGAACTGCGCGGCCGCGAGGTCTACATCGCCAACGGCTGCGTGTACTGCCACACGCAGCAGCCGCGCGACGCGAGCTTCGCGCCCGACGCCAAGCGCGGCTGGGGCCGCGTGTCGGTGCCGGCCGACTACACCTACGACCGCCCGCACCTGCTGGGCAGCATGCGCACCGGGCCCGACCTGTTCAACATCGGCGTGCGCCAGCCCAGCGCCGACTGGAACCTGGGCCACCTCTACCAGCCGCGGGCCTACGTGCCCGAGTCGATCATGCCGTCCTACCCCTACCTGTTCGAGGTCAAGGACAAGGCCGACAAGGACGAGGTCGAGGTGCACCTGCCGCCGAGCGTGCAGCCCCAGGGCAAGGTGGTCGTGGCCAAGCCCGAGGCGCTCGACCTGGTGAAATACCTGCAGTCGCTCAAGCGCAACTACCCGATCGTGCCGGCGGAGCCGCAATGAACGCAGCCCCCCGCCGCCCCTTCGGGCCCACAGAATCAGCGAGGTACCCCCATGTCTGAGAGCCAGAACGACCGCGATCGCGCGCAGCAGCGCGAGAGCGTCGACCCCGAGGAGCGCATCCGCCCGATGCCGCTGCTGCCTGCGCTGATCGCCATCGGCATGGTGGCCTTCGGCATCATCTACATCATGGCCTCCGGCCCCTACAGCCGGCCCTGGATGGGCGACGAGCGCACGCTCGCCGACCTGCAGGCCAAGCCGGCCGGCGGCGACGGCGGCGCGGCAGTCGATGGCGCCGCGCTGTTCGCCGCCAATTGCGCGGCCTGCCACCAGGCCACCGGCCAGGGCCTGCCCGGCGTGTTCCCGCCGCTCGACGGCTCCGAATGGGTGCACGGCAGCCCCAAGGTGCTGGCCAACATCCTGCTGCACGGCATCGACGGCGAGATCACCGTCAAGGGCACCAAGTACAAGGGCCTGATGCCGGCGTTCGCGCAACTGAGCGACGCCGAGATCGCCGGCGTGGCCACGCACATCCGCAACACCTGGTCGAACAAGGGCGAGCCGGTCACCGCCGACGTGGTCGCGCAGGAACGCAAGAGCGGGCGCACCACGCCGTTCGAGGACGAGGCGGCGCTCAAGGCGCTGGAGCATTGAGAGAACGGCCGGGGCACGCCCCATGCTGCGCACCGTCCTGCTGAGCTGCCTCGTGGTTCTGGGCGGCTATGCCGCCGCGAGCTGGCTGACGCACGGCTTCCAGGTCTGGACCGACGAAGGCGCGCGCCGCCTGGAGGTGGCGCTCAGCCCCGTGCCGCTGCCCGCGGTGACGCTGCAGGGCCCGGGCCTGGCCGCGCCCGAACTGCCCGCGCTGGTCGCCCGGGGCGGCAGCGTGACCATCGCCGACTTCTTCTACACCCGCTGCCAGACGGTCTGCCTGTCGCTGGGCAGCAGCTTCCAGCAGCTGCAGGCGGCGCTGCAGGCCGATGCCGCGCCGGGCAAGGCGCCCCCCGTCAGGCTGCTGTCGCTCTCGTTCGACGGCGCGCACGACGATGCTGCCACGCTGCGAACCTACGCGCGCAGGCTCGGCGCCGACCCGGCGCTCTGGCAGTTCGCCAGCGTGCCCGACGCCGCGCAGCAGCAGGAGCTGCTGCAGCGGCTCGGGGTGGTCGTCATCCCCGACGAACTCGGCGATTTCGAGCACAACGCCGCGCTGCTGGTGTTCGACGCACAGGGGCGCATGGTACGCGTCTTCGACCTCGCCGAGCAGGAGCTGGCGCTGAACTACGCCCGCCACCTGGCCTCCAAAGGCCCATGACCATCTCCTGGCCGGCACGCCTGGCGCAAGCTTTCACGCCCGCCGTGCAGGGCCTGCTCGGCATGCTCCTGGGCGTGCTGCTCGCCTGGCCCGCGGCCCGCCAATGGCTGGAAGCCAGCATGTGGCGCCACATGATGCTGCTCTACCCGCTGCTGATGCTGGCGGGCGGCCTGCTCGCCGGCGGCCTGGCGCCGAACGCGCGCGCGCGCATCGCCCGCTGGAACACCGCGGGCATCGGCGGACTGCTGCTCGCCGGCGCCGTGCTCGCCGTGCTGATGATTCCGCGCGTGCTCGACCTCGCCCTGCTGCGCCCCGGGGTGGAAGCCGCCAAATGCGGCGCCCTGCTGCTCGCCGGCGCGGCACTGCGCCTGTCGTGGCGGCCTGCCGGGCTGGTGGTGCAGGGTTTTTTCCTCGGCAACATGCTGCTGATGGGCGCCGCCATCGGCCAGCTCTACCAGAACTCGCCCCTGCGCCTGTGCAACGCCTACCTGCTCGACGACCAGGCGCGCCTGGGCGCCTGGCTCACGGGCGTGTCGGCGGCGCTGGCGCTGGGGTGGATCGTCCAGGTCGGCTGGTGGCTGGTGCGCCGGGAGGGCGACACCGCGGCAATGGCCGGCACTCCCCGGCAGCCTCCCGCGGCGCCGCGATAGCGTGGCGGGCCGCGAACGCGGCAGTCCGAAAAACGGCGGCGACGATGGCGGCCCGCGGCCGAATTCAACTACGATGCGGCCGGTTTCGACACACAGAGGGAAGTACCGTGAACACGCAAGACATCTGGCAATTCATCTCCACCCAGGGGGCGGAACTGGGCATCAAGCTCGCGACCGCGATCGTCGCCTGGGTCGTCGGCCGATGGCTCATCGCCCTGGCCACGGGCCTGATCGGGAAGATCCTCGAACGCGGCAAGAAGATCGACTCGACGCTCGCGCACTACCTCAAGTCCATCATCTCGGTGCTGCTCAACATCGTCCTGATCCTGGCGATCCTGGACATCTTCGGCGTCAAGACCACGTCGTTCGCCGCACTGCTGGCCGGCGCAGGCCTGGCCATCGGCGCCGCCTGGAGCGGCATGCTGGGCAACTTCGCCGCGGGCGTGTTCATGCAGGTGCTCAGACCCTACAAGGTGGGCGACTTCATCAGCGCGGGCGGCACCGTCGGGACGGTGAAGGAGCTCGGCCTGTTCGCCACCACCGTCGTCACCCCCGACAACGTGGTCACCGTGGTGGGCAACGGCAAGGTGTTCGGCGACAACATCCAGAACTACAGCGCGCTGCCCGTGCGCCGCGTGGACTGCGTCGCCAAGGTGGCCCACAGCGTGAACCCGCTCGACGCCATCGCCCGGCTCAGGCCCGTGATCGCGGCCATCCCGAACGTGGCCCAGGACCCGGCACCGGACATCGAGATCCTCGAATTCACGCCCGAGGGCCCCAAGCTGTGCGTGCGCCCCTACACCCACACCGACCACTACTGGCAGGTGTACTTCGACACGCACAAGGCCATCGTCGAGACCTTCGGCGCGGCGGGCTATCCGGTGCCTGAAACGCCGGTCGCCTACCGCCAGGCGCCAGCCGCGTAGACGCGTTCCGAGGGGCCGGGCGGCGTGCCGCCCCCGCCATGAACGCCGAGCCCCGCAATCAGCCCATCCACCGCGGCAGGAAGGTGGAAATGACGGGCACGTAGGTGATGATCACCAGGAACACCAGCAGGATCATGGTCCAGGGCAGCGCCGCGCGCACCACGCGGCCGATGGTCATGCCGGTGATGCCCGAGGTGACGAACAGGTTCAGGCCCACGGGCGGCGTGATCATGCCGATCTCGAGGTTGACCACCATGATGATGCCCAGGTGCACCGGATCGATGCCCATCTGTTCGGCGATCGGGAACAGGATCGGCGCCAGGATCATGATGATGCCGGTGGGTTCCATGAACATGCCGGCCACCAGCAGCAGCAGGTTGACCACGATCAGGAACTGCCAGGGCGCCATGCCCATGCCGACGATCACTTCGGCGATGTGCTGGGGAATGCGCTCGGTCGTCAGCACGTGGGCGAACAGCAGAGCGTTGGCGATGATGAACATCAGCATCACCGTGACCTTGACCGATTCGAGCAGGACACCCGGGATGTCCTTGAAGTGCAGGTCGCGATAGATGAACACGGCCACCAGGAAGGCGTACACCGCCGCCACCGCCGCCGCCTCGGTCGGCGTGAACACGCCGCCGTAGATGCCGCCCAGGATGATCACCACCAGCAGCAGGCCCCACAGCGACTGCCGGCCCGCCGTCAGCACCTCGCCCATGCTGGCACGCGGCATGCGCGGGAGCTTGAGCACGCGCGCGCGCCAGTAGATCGCGATCATCAGCAACACCCCCAGCAGGATGCCCGGGATGATGCCGGCGATGAACAGCTTGCCGACCGAGGTTTCCGTCACGGCGCCATACACCACCAGCACGATCGAAGGGGGAATCAGGATGCCCAGCGTGCCCGAGTTGCAGATCACGCCGGCGGCGAACTCCTTGGAATAGCCGGCCTTGACCATGCCCGCGATCACGATCGAGCCGACCGCCACCACCGTCGCCGGGGACGAACCCGACACCGCGGCGAACAGCATGCACGCCAGCACCGACGCCATCGCCAGCCCGCCCGGGAAATGGCCTACGCAGGCATTGGCGAAGCGGATCATCCGCCGCGCCACGCCGCCCGTGGTCATCAGCATGCCGCCCACGATGAAGAACGGGATCGCCAGCAGGGTGTAGTGCTCCGACGTCTCGTAGACCTTGAGCGCCATCGACGCCAGCGAATCGTTGGTGAAGCCCAGGATCACCACCAGCGAGGACAGGCCGAGCGCCACCGCCACGGGCATGCCCATGAACATGAGGATGAACAGCAGCGAGAACAGGACGATGGTGTTCATGCCCGCTCCTCGATGTCTTCGCGCAGCTTGAGCGCGTCCTCGGCCTCGTCGCCCAGCAGGCGGCCCTCCTGGCCCGTGACGAGCTTCCAGAACAGGGCGCCGAAGCGCAACGCGAGCAGCACGAAGCCGACCGGCAGCACGATCTTCGGAATCCACTGGGGAATCGGGATGTCCTGCATCTCGATGCCGACGTTGTAGAGCTTGGCCAGGTACTGCCAGCCGCCGAAGGCCAGGATCAGCGAATAGACGATGCACAACGCGGTCGCCACCAGCGCGACCTTGCGCGCGACCGGCCTGCTGAGCACCTTGACCAGCGCGTCGATGCCGATGTGCGCGCTCACGCGCACGCCGTACGACGCGCCGATGAAGATCAGCCAAGCGCACATCACGCCGGTCAGCTCCATCGCCCAGGTGAAGCTGTAGTTGAAGACGTAGCGGGCGACGACCTGCATGAAGGTCACCAGCGTCATGCCCGCGAGCATCGCTTCCAGAAAGTATTCCTCGAGCCGGTCAAGCCATCGCATCGTGTCGCCTCCAAAAAAAGCGGCCCGGCAAGGGGCCGCTTCGCTGCATTCCATCCCAGGCCAACGAACCGCCCGCGTGGATCAGGCGTTGGACTTGAGCGCGGCGTCGATCAGGTCGCGGCCGATGTCGCCCTCGAACTTCTTCCACACCGGCTCCATGACCTTGCGCCAGGCGGCGATGTCGTCCTTGGTCAGGGACTGGATCCTGGCCTTGCCGGCCTGGGCGATCAGGTCCTTGTCGCGGGCGTTGAAGTCGGCCGCGACCTTGTTGCCATACTCGGTGGCCTCGGCCATGGCCTCGGACAGGCCCTTGCGCACGTCGGGGGGCAGGCCGCCCCACCATTTCAGGTTGGTCACCACCATGTAGTCGATCACGCCGTGGTTGGTCTCGGCGATGGTCTTCTGCACCTCGTGGAACTTTTGCGAATACATGTTCGACCAGGTGTTCTCCTGGCCGTCCACCACGCCGGTCTGCAGTGCCTGGTAGACCTCGGCGAACGCCATCTTCTGCGGGTTGGCGCCCATGGCGCGGAACTGTGCCTCCAGCACGTCGGATGCCTGGATGCGGAACTTCAGGCCCTTGACGTCTTCCGGCCGCGTCAGCTTGTCCTTGTTGGTGGAGAGCTGCTTCAGGCCGTTGTGCCAGAAGGCCAGGCCCTGCAGGCCGCGGGCCTTGATGGAATCGAGCAGCGACTGGCCGGCCGCGCTGTGCTGGAAGCGGTCGACCGCCGCCATGTCGTCGAACAGGAAGGGCAGGTCGAACAGCTGGATCTTCTTGGTGTAGCGGTCGAACTTGGAGAGCGACGGAGCGATGAAGTGCACGTCGCCCAGCAGCAGCGCCTCGAGCTCCTTGGCGTCGCCGAACAGCGTCGAGTTCGGGAACACCTGGACATCGACCTTGCCGCCCAGCCTGGCCTGCACCAGTTCCCTGAACTTGAGCGCAGCCTGGCCCTTGGGCGTCTTCTCGGCCACCACGTGGCTGAACTTGAGGACCATCGGCGACTGCGCGCGCCCAACGAAAGGCACGGCCGCCAGGCCCACCGCCGACAACCCCGCCAGCACCTGGCGGCGACCCACTTTCACAGACTTCTTCATCGATGTACTCCTTGCTTCAAACCGTTGTCGAAAACCCGGCGGCCCGTGGACAGGGCTCTCATCGACCGGGCAGAACCGCCTGATTCTGGTGGGTGCAACCGCTGCCTGTAACCGGGCAAACCCTGCAAAAAGCCCCCTTTTGAAGATCGGCTTCCGCAGAGCCGGACGCCGTCACGCACCCCGCTCCGCCAGCAGCCACGGCGCGCGCGGCCAGCTCGCGACCTGCCACAGGGACTCGACGGCGCGCTGCATAGCGGCCTCGCCCGCGCCGCCGCTGAAGGCCGCCAGGCGCAGCGCCTTGGCCGTGATTTCGCCCCGCGTGAGGGTGTTGCCCGGATCGCCCCTGGGCTCGTCGACGCGCCCGTGCAGCACGCGGCCGCCGGTGGTCGTCACGGTCACTTTGCCGATCCAGCGGCGCGGGTAGGCGGCGTCGACCTCGGCGTCGAGCTGCATGCGCACCTTGTCGCGCAAGGCGCGCGTGGCGTCGCTCTGGTAGTCGCGCTCGAATTCGTCCAGGCCCGCGTGGCCGTGCCGGGCCACCAGCGCCAGCACCGTGCCCATGCTGAACTTGCTCTGGTGCACCGTGCCCGGGTCCACCACCGGCCCCAGCACGTCGAGCGCGCCCTGGTGCACGTGCGCCACCACCTGGGCGATGTCGCCCGCCTGCAGGTGCCCGGCCTGCATCACCGCCAGCAGCGCGTCGGCCGCGGGGTGCGTGTGGCGGCAGCTCGCATGCCACTTGAACGAGGTCTCTGCCGTGGCCCAGCGCCGCACCTCGCCGCCGCCGAGGCCATCGGTCAGCCGCGCCGGATCGGCGTCCTGGCTCATGCCCGCGGCCATGCCTTGCGCGCCGCCGAAGATGTCGGCCGCGCCGGTGAAGCCGTCGCGCGCCAGGTAGGCCGCCATCAGCCCGGCCCCGGCCGCGTGCGCGGTGTGCAGCTGCTTGCTGTCGGCGGCGGTGCGCAGGAACTCCCACAGGCCGGCCGACTGCGTGCCGGCCGAACCGAAGGCGTGCAGCATCTGCCCGGCATCGAGCCGCAGCAGGTGGCCGACCGCTGCTGCCGCCGCCAGCGTGCCCGCGGTGCCGGTGGTGTGGAACACCTTGTAGTGCGAGCGGCCGAGGAACTCGCCCACGCGGATGCCCACCTCGTAGCCGGCGACGCAGGCGGCGAGGAAGGCCGGGCCGCTGGCACCGATGGCCTGCGCCACCGCCAGCGCGGGCGGGAACACCACCGTGGCCGGATGGAACACCGCGCCGTTGTGCACGTCGTCCTGCTCGGCCACGTGCGAGGCGGCGGCGTTGGCCATGGCCGCGAGCCAGGGGCTGTTGCCGGCATGCTCGACGATCACCTCGCTCGGACCGGGCGCGCCCATGGCGCGCGTGAAGCGCACGATGCCCATCACCGGCCGCGCGCCGTGGCCGGCCACCGTGGAGCCGAACCAGTCCACCAGCAGGTGCTCGGCAAAGCGCACGACGTGCTCGGGGATGTGCTCGAAGCACAAGCCGGCGGCAAAGTGCGCCAGGGTTTGGGCGGGTGTCATTTTCATGGTTGAAACAGGCTCCAGCGCTTGATCAGATTGCCCGGGCAGCTATCGAACCAATAGTCTTCACACGGCCTTCGCGGCCCGTAGCGCGGCAATCTGCGCGTCGCTGCGGCCCAGCGCGCGCAGGATCGCATCGGTGTGCTCGCCCAGCGCGGGCACCGCGTCCATGCGGAAGTCGTAGGCGCTGCTGCGCCCGGGCGGCAGCAGCGCGGGCAGTTCGCCGACCGGCGAGCCCACGCGCGTCCAGCGCTGGCGCGCCGCCAGCTGCGGGTGCCTCCACAGGCCCGCCATGTCGTTCATGCGCGCGCTGGCGATCTGCGCGGCGCCCAGGCGGTCCTCCACGTCCTGCGTCGTCAGGCGGGCGAAGGCCTGCACGATGAGGGCCCTGAGCTCCTCGCGGTGCGTGCTGCGCCCGGCGTTGGTGTCGAAGCGCGGATCGCTCGCCAGGCCGGCGTCGTGCAGCACCTGGCCGCAAAACACCTTCCACTCGCGCTCGTTCTGCAGGCCCAGCATGACGGTGCCGCCATCGCCCACGGCGAACGGGCCATACGGGTAGATGCTGGCATGGCTGGCGCCGGTGCGCGCCGGCGGCGGCGCACCCTCGAACGCGTAGTACATGGAGTAGCCCATCCATTCGGCCAGCGACTCGAGCATCGAGACGTCGATGTGGCTGCCCTCGCCGGTCCTGCCGCGCAGCAGCAGCGCCGACAGGATGTTGCTGTAGGCGTACATGCCGGCGGCGATGTCGGCGATCGAGCAGCCGGCCTTGCTGGGCGTCTCGGGCGTGCCGGTGATGGAGAGGAATCCGGCCTCGCTCTGGATCAGCAGGTCGTAGGCTTTCTTGTCGCGGTACGGACCGTCGTCGCCATAGCCCGAGATGTCGCACACAATGAGGCGCGGGTGCGCGGCGTGCAGTGCCTCGAACGACAGGCCCATGCGGGCGGCGGCGCCGGGGGCGAGGTTCTGCAGCAGCACGTCGGCGCCCTGCAGCAGCTGCATCAGCACGGCGCGCGCGTCGGGGTGCTTGAGATCGAGCGTCAGGCTCTCCTTGCCACGGTTGATCCAGACGAAGTGCGAGGCCTGGCCGCGCACGCGCTCGTCGTAGGCACGCGCGAAGTCGCCGACGCCCGGGCGCTCGACCTTGATCACGCGCGCGCCCAGGTCGGCCAGCTGGCGCGAGGCGAAGGGCGCGGCGACGGCGTGCTCCAGCGAGACGACGGTGATGCCGTCGAGCGGGCGGGGTCTTGGTGTGCTCATGTCTTGGTAGCTGCCGGCGCTTGTCTGGCAATGCTTTTGGCGGTTTTTTATCAAAAAGAACGCGGCAGGCCGAGGACGTGCTCGGCCACGTAGGCGAAGATCATGTTGGTGGAAATCGGCGCCACCTGGTACAGGCGCGTCTCGCGGAACTTGCGCTCCACGTCGTATTCGCAGGCGAAGCCGAAGCCGCCGTGGAATTGCAGGCAGACGTTGGCCGCCTCCCAGCTCGCCTTGGCCGCCAGGTACTTGGCCATGTTGGCCTCGGCGCCGGCGTTCTCGTGCGCATCGATCCTGGCGCACGCCTTCCAGCGCATCAGGTTGGCCGCCTCGAGTTCGATATAGCTCTCCGCGATTGGGAACTGCACGCCCTGGTTCTGCCCGATCCTGCGGCCGAACACCTCGCGCTCGTTGGCGTACTTCGTCACCCGGTCGATGAACCAGTAGCCGTCGCCGATGCACTCGGCGGCGATCAGCGTGCGCTCGGCGTTCAGGCCGTCGAGCAGGGTCTTGAAGCCGCGGCCCTCGGGGCCGAGCAGGTTCTCCTCGGGGATCTCGAGGTGGTCGAAGAACAGCTCGTTGGTCTCGTGGTTCACCATGTTGGGAATGGGCCGCACCGTGAGGCCGTGGCCGATGGCGCTCTTCAGGTCGACCAGGAAGCAGCTCAGGCCCTCCGAGCGTTTCGTGACCTGCGCCAGCGGCGTGGTGCGCGCCAGCAGGATCATCATGTCGCTGTGCTGGATGCGGCTGATCCACACCTTCTGGCCGTTGACCACCCAGCGCCCGTCCTTCTTCACCGCCGTGGTCTTGAGCCGGGTGGTGTCGCTGCCGGTGGTCGGCTCGGTCACGCCCATGGACTGGATGCGCAGCTCGCCGCTGGCGATCTTCGGCAGGTAGCGGCGCTTCTGCGCCTCGGAGCCGCTGCGCACGATAGCGTTCATCACGTACATCTGGCCGTGGCAGGCGCCCGAGTTGCCGCCCGAGCGGTTGATCTCCTCCATGATGACCGAGGCCTCGGCCATGGTGAGGCCCGAGCCGCCGTAGTCCTGCGGAATCAGCGCCGCCATCCAGCCGGCCTGGGTCAGCGCCTGCACGAATTCCTCGGGGTAGCCGCGCCCGGCATCCACCTTGCGGTGGTATTCGTCGGGGAACTGCGCGCACAGGGCGCGCACCGCGTCGCGGATCTCGTGGTGGTCGTCGGGCGTGGTCTTCATGGTGGTTTGCTATCGAACAAAGAGCTGCTCGCGCTTCATGGACAAGCGCTGGAGCCCTGAAACGCTTTCATATCAGCTCGGCCTCGCCCTGCATGGTGAGCCAGCCCTCGTGGTCGTGCGCCCACAGCTCGACGCGCCGGCCATCGGCCGACGGCCGGCCGTTGACGAAGAAGGGATGCAGGTCGAACGTCGGCCGCACGGCGCGGAAGGCGAAGCGGGTGACGCAGGCGCCGGGCGCGGCGTTGCGCCGCACCAGGTCGAGCAGCAGCGTGGCGATCAGCGGGCCGTGCACCACCAGGCCGGGGTAGCCCTCCTCTTGCGTCACGTACGTCCTGTCGTAGTGGATGCGGTGGCCGTTGAAGGTGAGCGCGCTGTAGCGGAACAGCAGCACCGGGTCGGGCACGATCTCGCGCCGCCACGGCGCGCGGGTCCCGGCGGCCTGCGGCGCGGCGGGCGGGCTGCCCGGCAGCGGCGCGGCGCGGTAGACGATGTCGTGCTCCTCGGTGAGCGCCAGGCCGCGCGCGTTGTGCACTTCGTGCCTGACGAGCACGAACACCATCTCGCCGCTGCGCCCGCTCTTGTGCGTGACCGATGCGATGCGCGAGACGCGCCGCGCCGCGTCGCCCACGCGCAGCGGGTTGGCGGCCTCCCAGCCCAGGCGCCCGCCGGCCCACATGCGCCGGGGCAGCGGCACGGGGGGCAGGAAGCCGCCGCGCCTGGGGTGGCCGTCGGGCCCCAGTTCGCCCTGCGGCGCCTGCGGCAGGAAATACAGCCAGTGCGCGAGCGGCGGCACGGCGTCGCCCGGCTGCGGCGGCGCGTCGGCGCGGTCGAGCGTGGCCGACAGGCCGCGCAGCGGCGCGGCGCCGATGTCGTCGCGCGCCTGCTCGGTGCGGCCCACCCATTCCTGCAGGCGGGCGATGGCGGCGGCGGCAAGCGGGGGCGTGGTCTCCATGGCCCGATGGTGGCCGCAAAGGCGCGCAGGCACAATCGGCCAATTCAGCAAGCAGCCTTCGGGAAAACCGAACCCTTCGTGCCCCGCCCATGCAATTCGACCTGACCGACCTGCGCCTGCTGGTGCGCACCGCCGACGAAGGCACGCTCACCCGGGCGGCGGCGCGCCAGCACCTGTCGCTGGCGGCGGCCAGCGCCCGCATCCGCGCGCTGGAGGAGCAGGCCGGCACGGCGCTGTTCGAACGCCAGGCGCGCGGCGTGCGCGCGACGCCGGCGGGCGAGGCCTTCGTGCACCATGCGCGCGGCCTGCTGCGCCAGACCGAGCAGCTCGGCGCCGAGCTGCAGGAGTACGGCGGCGGGCTGCGCGGGCACCTGCGCGTCTTCGCCAACACCACGGCGGTGACCGACTTCCTGCCCGAGCTGCTGCCGGCATTCCTCGCGGCGCATCCGCGCGTGAGCATCGACCTTCAGGAGAAACCGAACGCCGACATCGCGCGCGGCGTGCGCGAGCGCCGCGCCGACCTGGGCATCGTCGCCGGCCAGGTGGACACCACGGGGCTGCGCGCCATCCACTTCTCGACCGACCGGCTGGTGCTGGTGGTGCCGCGCGGCCACCCGCTGGCGCGCCGGCGCACCGTCGCCTTCGTCGACACGCTGGAGCACGACTACATCGGCATGCACGGGGGCAGCACGCTGCAGGCGTGGCTCGACCGCATGACACAGGAGCTCGGGCGCACCCTGCGCCTGCGCATCCGGCTCACCAGCTTCGATGCCATGTGCCGCATGGTCAGCGGCGGCGCGGGCATCGGCGTGGTGCCCGAAAGCGCGGCCCGGCGCAACGTGCGCACGATGAGGCTGGTGCAGGTCGAGCTCGCCGACGGCTGGAAGTGGCGCGAGCGGCGCCTCCTGCAGCGCGAGGACGAGGCGCTGCCCGCCTACGCCCAGGAGCTGGTCGACATGCTGTGCCGGCACTTCCAGCCCGCGGCGCCGGCTGCCGCGCGCCGGCGCGGTCGCCGGCGTTCGAAGCCGGATACGGGCTGAGCGGGCTCAGCCGGCGGCGGCCGGCGGCGCCCCCCACTCGGCCTGCCAGCCACCGCCCAGTGCCTGGATCAGCGCCACCGCCGCCTGCTGGCGCTGCAGCTGCAGCTGCATCAGTGCGCGCCGCGCCGACAGCGTGCTGGCCTGCGCGGTGACCACGTTGGTGTACGCCGACAGGCCCGCCTGGTAGCTGTTCATGATGCGCTGCTCGGCGCCCACGGCGGCATCGGCGGCGGCGCGCTGGTGCTCGATCTGGCGGCCCAGTGCGTCCAGCGCGGTGAGCTGGTCCTCCACCTGGCCCATGGCCGCCAGCGCGCTCTGGCGGTAGCTCGCCGTCGCGCCCTGGTGCGCGGCAATGGCCTGGGCGATGGCGGCATCGCGCGCGCCGGCGTCGAACAGCGCCTGCGCCAGCGTCGCGCCGAGCGACCAGGTCAGCGCCGGCGCCGAGACCAGGCTGGCGAGGCTGGCGCCGCCCGCGCCCAGGCCGGCGCTCAGGTTCAGGCTGGGGAACCAGGCGGCGCGGGCCACGCCGATGCGCGCGTTGGCCGCGGCCACGGCGCGCTCGCTCGACGCCACGTCGGGGCGGCGCAGCAGCAGCTCGGAAGCCAGCATGGGCGGCACCGTGGGCACTTGCATCACCCACGGCGCGGGCAGGAGCGTGAAATTCGCCGGCGCCTCGCCGATCAGCAGCGCGATCGCGTGCTCCACCGTGGCACGGCTGCGCACCAGGCTCGCGCGGGTGGAGCGGGCGCTGGCCAGCGTGCTCTGCGCCTGCAGGAGATCGGTGTGCGCGGCGATGCCGGCGGCATAGCGGTTGCCGGTGATGGCGGCCGCGCGCTCGTAGCCGGCGATGATCCCGTCCATCAGCAGCAGCTCGGCATCGGCCTCCCGCAGGCTGAAGTACGCCTGCGCCAGACTGCCTTGCGCCGACAGCCGGGCACCCGCCAGGTCGGCACGGCTGGCCTGCACGAGCGCCCCCTGTGCCCGTGCGGCATCGCCCAGGCGATCCCACAGGTCGGGCGCCCAGCTCGCCGTCAGGCCGAGCGAGGCCGAGCCCCCCGCCGGCCGGCCGCCGCGCTGCGTGCCGAGCTGCGCGCCGACGGTCGGCAGCAGCTGGGCCTGCGCCTGCGCGAGCAGTGCCTCGGCCTGCGCCACGTTGGCCAGCGCCTGCGCCAGGTTCTGGTTGCCGAGCTCGACGCGCGGCATCAGCGCATTCAGGCCGTCGTCGCCGAACAGTTCCCACCAGCGGCCTTCGCGCCAGATCCGGTGCGCCTCGGTGCTGACCCAGCCTTCGGGGGCCTGGCTCTTCCAGCCGGTGGACAGGGCAAGCTCCGGCGGGTGCGCGGTTGGCGCCAGGCTGCAGGCGCCCAGCAGCGAGGCCAGCACCAGCGCGGCGCCGAGGCGGCCCGCGCCAGCCGGGCGGCGCTGCGGAAAACGGTCCGTGGCGGACGAGGGACGGTCGTGGTTCATCATCGGTGGGTGGGCGCATGGGCCCGGTGCGGCCTGCGCTGCCCCGGAGCATGCAGCGTCTGGCGCAAGCGTGCTCTTCGGCAGTGCAAAGAATGGTAAAGCGCGTCGGCGGCAAGCCGGGCCGGCACGTTGGACCGGGACAAAAGCGGTACGCGCATCGTGCGGGAGCGGGTTCCCGACCGATGGGCGGGCCTCTCGCGCCGGCCCGTCCGCCGCCTTCGCATTCCGGGAGCACGTCCATGAAACCCATGATCCGAACCCTCCTCTGCAGCGCAAGCCTGCTGGCCGCCGGCAGCCTCCTGACCGGCTGCATCGTCGCCCCGGCAGTCCCTGTCGCAGCGCCGGGCGACCCCATCTATGCGCCGGTGGCGCCGCCCGCGCCCTATGTCGAGGTGGTGCCGCCCGTGCCGTACTTCGGCGCGGTCTGGATCGGCGGCTACTGGAACTGGTCCAGCGGCCGCCACGTCTGGGTGCCGGGCCAGTACGCGCGGCCCCATCCGGGCTACCGCTGGCAGCCGCGCCGCTGGGAACCACGCCCCGGCGGCGGCTGGTCGCTGCGCGGCGGCGGCTGGGTGCGCTGAGCATCGCAATGGTTTGCTCCCGCGACGGATTCAGGCCGCGCCCGGCGTGGCCAGCGGCGCGCGCGCGCCGCGCCGCCGGCTCAGCCTGTCGAGCAGCACGTAGACCACCGGCGTGGTCAGCAGCGTGAGCAGCTGGCTGGCGATCAGGCCGCCGACGATGGTCACCCCGAGCGGCTGGCGCAGCTCGGCGCCCTGGCCGAAGCCGATGGCCAGCGGCAAGGCACCGAAGCCGGCGGCCAGCGTGGTCATCAGGATCGGGCGAAAGCGCAGCAGGCAGGCCTCGCGCACGGCCTGCACCGCGGTCAGCCCGCGCGCGCGCTCGGCCTCGAGCGCGAAGTCGATGATCAGGATGGCGTTCTTCTTGACGATGCCGATCAGCAGGAACACGCCGATCAGCGCCATGATGGAAAACTCCATCCGGAACATCAGCAGCGCCAGCACGGCGCCGAAGCCGGCGCTGGGCAGCGTGGTGAGGACGGTGACGGGGTGGATCAGGCTCTCGTAGAGCATGCCTAGCACGAGGTAGATCACGACGATGGCGGCGAGGATCAGCAGGCCCTGCTGCGCCTCGGTCTTCTGCGCCTCGGCCGCCGCGCCGGAAAACTGGCCGCGCACCTTGTTCGGCATCCGGATGGCGTCGACCGCGCCGAGCACCGCCTGGCGCCCCTGCTCCAGCGAGACCCCGTCGGCCAGGTTGAACGAGAGCGTGCTGGAGAGCTCGCCCCCGTCGTGCCAGACGCTGGCGGGCACCGCGCGCTCGCTGAAGTGCGCGAACTGGGCCAGCGGCACCATGGGGCGTTCGGCCATCGAGATCGGCTGTCCGGTCGAGGCGCTGCGCAGCGCGGGATTGGCCGAGGTGCCCGCCGCGCCGGCGGCCGCCACGTACACGTCGCGCAGCACCACGGGCGACTGCGCGTACTGCGGCGCCCACTCCATCACCACGGTGTACTGGTTCAGGTCGCTGTACATCGTGGCCACCTGGCGCTGGCCGAAGGCGTTGTACAGCGCCGCGTCGACCGCGGCCGGCGTCACGCCCAGGCTCGCAGCCTTGGCGCGGTCGATCTCGATGAAGGTCTCCACGCCGTTGTCGCTCTCGTCGTCGTCCACGTCGGTCAGGCGCGCGTCCTGCCTGAGCTGCGCGGACAGCTGGCGCGTCCAGCGCTTGAGGTCGTCGGCGCCGTCGGCCTTGAGCGTGTACTGGTAGGTGGCGTTGCTGCTCCTGCCGCCCATGCGCAGCTCCTGCGCCGGGTTGAGGAACACGCTCAGCCCGGTGATGCGGCCCAGCTGCGGGCGCAGGCGGTTGATCACCGTGCGGGTCTTCTCGCCCTGGGGCCTGTCCCTGGCGGGTTTGAGCGCCCCGAACAGAAAGCCCCCGCCGGCCCGCGCGCCGCCGGCGAACGCCACCACGGTGCCCACGGAAGGGTCGGCGCCGATGATGTCCGCCGCCTGCTGCAGCTTGTCGCCGAAGGCGCCGGTGGAGATGCTCTGGTCGGCGCGCAGCCCGGCGAAGAACTGGCCGTTGTCCTGGTCCGGAAAGTAGCCCTTGTCGACCGCCTTGAACAGGTAGCCGTTCAGGCCGATGACGACGGCCAGCACCAGCATCACCAGCCAGGGGAAGGCCAGCGCCCAGTCCAGCGCGGCCGCGTAGGCGCGGGTCAGGCCGGTCTGCGCCCCCCTCGCCCACCGGCCCAGGCGCGCGCGCAGCCAGCCCGCCGCGCTCTGGCGCACCGGTTCGCCCGTCCGGCGCGCGGGCAGCAGCATCGCGCACAGCATCGGCGTGGTGGTGAGCGAGATCAGCAGCGAGATCATCACCGCGCTGGAGAGCGTCACCGCGAATTCGCGAAACAGCCGCCCCGGCTGCCCGCCCATGAACAGCAGCGGAATGAACACCGCCACCAGCGACACGCTCATGGTCAGTACCGTGAAGCCGACCTCGCGCGCGCCCTCCAGCGCCGCGCGCCTGCGCGCCACCCCCTGCTCCAGGTGGCGCGTGATGTTCTCGATCACGACGATCGCGTCGTCCACCACGAAGCCGGTGGCCACCGTCAGCGCCATCAGGGTGAGGTTGTTGAGCGAATAGCCCAGGGCGGCCATCACCGCCAGGGTGCCGAGCAGCGAGACCACGGTCGCCACCGCCGGAATCACCGCCGCGCGCAGGTTGCGCAGGAACAGGCCCACCACCAGCACCACCAGCAGCACCGCGATGGCCAGCGTGATCTCCACCTCGCGCACCGAGGCGCGCACCGAGCCGGTGCGGTCGATCGCCACGGTGAGCTCGATGTCGGACGGCAACTGCTCGCGCAGCTGCGGCAGCAGCGCGTCGATCGCGTCGGCCGTCTCGATCAGGTTGGCGTCGGGCTGCTGCGTGATGTTGACGACGATCGCCGGCTGGCCGTTGAACATGCCGCGCGTACGCGTGTCCTGCACGCTGTCGATCACGCGCGCCACCTGCGACAGGCGCACCTCGGCGCCGTTGCGCATGCCGACGATCAGCTCGCGGTACTCGGCCGCGCGCAGGCCCGGCGCCGGCGTCAGCACCGAAAGCTGGCGGCCGTCCCCGGCGCCGCCGATCTCGATCACGCCCTTGGGCCGGTTGGCGTTGCCCGCCTGCAGCGCGGCGCGCACGTCGTCGCTGCTGATGCCCAGGTCGTTGAGCGCGAACGGGTTGAGCTCCACCCGCACGGCCGGCTGCGAGCCGCCGCCCAGCGTCACATCGCCCACGCCCGGCACCTGCAGCAGGCGCTGGCTGACGATGTTGTTGACCGCGTCGAAGATCTGCCCGGGCGAGCGCGTCTTCGAGGTCAGCGCCAGGATCATGAAGGGCTGCGCCGCCGGGTTGGCCTTGCGGTAGGTGGGGTTGGTGCGCAGGTTGGCCGGCAGGTCGATGCGCGCGGCGTTGATGGCCGCCTGCACGTCGCGCGCGGCGCTGTCGATGTTGCGGTCCAGGTCGAACTGCAGCACCACGCGCGACGAGCCGGTGCTGGAGCTGCTGGTCATCTCGTTGACCCCGGCGATGGTGCCCAGCGTGCGCTCCAGCGGCGTGGCCACGGTGCGCGCCATGTCGGCCGGGCTGGCGCCGGCCATGTTGGCGCTGACGAAGATCACCGGGAAATCGACCGCGGGCAGGCGGGCGACCGGCAGGATGAAATAGGCGCCGATGCCCGCGAGCGCCAGGCCGAGCGTGAGCAGGATGGTGGCGATGGGGCGGTGGATGAAGGGACGGGAGAGGTTCATTGCCGTGCCTCCGCGGTTCCTCTCCTTCTCTTCCTGGGAGGGGGTGACAGCTCGCCGTTATTTCCAACTCGCTCCCGGAACAAAGCTGCGATGGCCATCACGGCGAGCCCTCACCCCTGCCCTCTCCCAGAGGGAGAGAAAGCAAATCCTCCTGATCGGGATCCGGCGCCCTGCCCCGCCCGAACCGCTCCCCCAGCCGGTCGAACCACACGTAGATCACCGGCGTGGTGAACAGCGTCAGCAGCTGCGACAGCACCAGACCGCCAAAGATGGCGATGCCCAGCGGCCGGCGCAGCTCGCCGCCGTCGCCCCAGCTCAGCATCAGCGGCACGGCGGCGGCCAGCGCCGCCAGGGTGGTCATCAGGATCGGCCGGAAACGCAGCAGCGCCGCCTGGTGAATCGCCTCCAGGGCCGACTTGCCGGCGCGTTCGGCCTCGATGGCGAAGTCGATCATCATGATCGCGTTCTTCTTCACGATGCCGATCAGCAGCACCAGGCCGATGATGCCCACCACGTCCAGCGGATGGCCGGTCAGCCACAGCGCCAGCAACGCGCCCACGCCGGCCGAGGGCAGCGTCGACAGAATCGTCAGCGGGTGCACGTAGCTCTCGTACAGCACGCCCAGCACGATGTAGACGCACACCACCGCCGCCAGGATCAGCCACAGCTGGTTGCCCAGCGACTGCTGGAAGGCGCCGGCGGCGCCGGTCATGCGCAGCGTCAGCGCCGCCGGCAGGCCCTCGGAGCGCACCGCCGCCTCGATGGCGCTCACCGCCGCCCCCAGGCTGACGCCCGGCGCGGTGTCGAAGCCCACGGTGGCGGCGGGGTACTGGTCGACCCGCTGCACCTGCAGCGGCGACGGCTCTTCCACCACGCGCGCAAAGGCTTCCAGCGGCGTGGTGCCGCCGACGCTGGTGCGCACCGGCAGCTCGCGCAGGGTGCGCAGGCTGGCGTCCACGGCGCGCGCGGCCTCCAGGATCACGCGGTACTGGTTGGTTTCGCTGAAGATGGTGGAGACGATGCGCTGGCCAAAGGCGTTGTAGAGCGCGTTGTCCAGGTTGCTGGCTGTCACGCCCAGGCGTGCGGCGGTGTCGCGCTCGACCCGCACCATGGCGGCCAGGCCGGTGGCGCCGGCGTCGGTGGTGACGTGGCGCAGCTCGGGCAGGCGCTGCAGGCGCGCCACCAGGCGCCGCGCCCAGCCATCGACCAGCGCCGTGTCCACCCCCTCCAGGTCGAAGCGCTGCGCCGTCGGGCCGCTGACGGCGTCGATGGTCAGGTCCTGCGTCGGCTGCAGGTACAGGGTGACGCCGGCCACCTGCTCGCCCACCTGCCGGCGCAGCCGCTGCATGACGGTCGCCTGCGTGTCGCCCCAGGGCGTGCGCGGCCGCAGGTTGATGACCAGCCGCCCGCTCGCCAGCGCGCTGTTGTTGGCCGCGTCCACCCCCACCACCGAACTGACCGAGCGCACCGCCGGATCGCGCAGCACCACCTGCGCCGCCGCACCCTGCAGCGCCGACATGCGCTCGAACGACACCTCCGGCGCCGCCTGCAGCAGGCCCTGCAGCTGACCGGTGCTCTGGGTCGGGAACAGCCCCTTGGGCATGCCCGCGTACAGCAGCACGGTGACGGCCAGCGTCAGCAGCGCCAGCGCCAGCGTCAGCGGCTGACGCGCCAGCACCCAGCGCAGCGCGCGGTCGTAGCCGGCGATGGTGGCGTCCAGCCACGCCTGCATGCGGGCGCCCACCGGGCCATGGGCCTGACCCAGCGGCTCCAGCCAGCGCGCCGACATCATGGGCACCAGGGTCAGCGACACCAGCGCGGAAAACAGGATGGTGATGGCCAGGGTGACGGCGAATTCACGGAACAGCCGGCCGATCACCTCCTGCATGAACAGCAGCGGGATCAGCACCGCGATCAGCGACACCGTCAGCGAGATGATGGTGAAGCCGATCTCGCCCGCCCCCGCCAGCGCCGCCTGCAGCGGCGGCTTGCCCAGCTCGCGGTGGCGCGAGATGTTCTCGATCATCACGATGGCGTCGTCCACCACGAAGCCGGTGGCGATGGTCAACGCCATCAGGCTCAGGTTGTTGAGCGAATAGCCCAGCAGCACCATGGCCGCCAGCGTGCCGGCCAGCGAGATCGGCACCGCGATGCTGGCGATCAGCGTGGCGCGCGCGCTGTGCAGAAAGGCAAAGATCACCAGCACCACCATCACCACCGCCAGGCCCAGCTCCAGCTCCACGTGCGCCACCGAGGCGCGGATGCCCTGCGTGCGGTCGCTCAGCACGGTCAGCCGCACGCTGTCGGGCAGGCTTTGCCGCAGCTCGGGCAGCTGGCGCCGGATGGCGTCGACGGTGGCGATCACGTTGGCGCCCGGCTGGCGCTGCACGTTGAGCACGATGGCCGGCGTGAGCGGCAGCTCGATTTCAGATGTTCCGGGGCTCTGGCGCGCATCCGGCGTGCGCGAGGCGCTATCGTTTTTGATAGCCACCCAGGCCCCCAGGCGACGGTTTTCGGCGCCGTCCACCACCTCGGCGACGTCCTTCAGGCGCACCGGCTGGCCGGCCACGAAGGCGACGATCAGCTCGCGGTATTCGTGCGCCGTCAGCAGCTGGTCGTTGGCGTTGATGGTGTACTGGCGCGTCGGGCCGTCGAAGCTGCCCTTGGCCGAGCTGGTGTTGGCGGCGCTGATGGCGCTGCTGACGGCGTCCAGCCCCAGGCCCATGGCGGCCAGCGCCTGCAGGTTGGCCTGCACCCGCACGGCGGGACGCTGACCGCCGGCCAGCGTCACCAGGCCGACGCCACCGATCTGGCTGATCTTCAGCGCCAGCCGGGTGTTGACCATGTTCTGCACCTCGGGCAGCGGCAGGCTGTCGGAGGTGACGGCCAGCTGCATGATGGGCGCATCGGCCGGGTTGACCTTGGCGTACACCGGCGGCGCCGGCAGGTCGGCCGGCAGCAGGGTGCCGGCGGCGTTCATGGCGGCCTGCACCTGCTGCTCGGCGGCGTCCATGTTCAGGTGCAGCGCGAACTGCAGCGTGATCAGCGACACGCCGGCGCTGCTGACGCTGCTCATGCGTTCCAGCCCGGACATCTGGCCCAGCTGACGCTCCAGCGGCGCCGTCACGGTGCGGCTCATCACGTCGGGGCTGCCGCCGGGGTAGAGCGTCTGCACCTGGATGGTCGGGTAGTCGACCTGCGGCAGCGCCGCCACCGGCAGCAGCCGCAGGCCCAGCAGGCCGGCCAGCACGATGGCCAGCATGCACAGCGCCGTCGCCACCGGGCGCTGGATGAACAGGCGCGAGACGTTCATGACGAGGGGCCGGTGCTGCCGCCGCCTCAGCGGCCCGAATCGGCCGCGCTGGCCGCCGCGCGGCGCTGCTGCAGGAAGGCCCGGCGCTCCTCGGGCGACATGGCGCGCACCTTGTCGCGCAGCTCCGGCGGCAGGCGCTCCAGCCACGGCGGGGCAGCCGCGCCGGCCTCACCTGCTCCTGATGCGATAGCTGCCGGCGCCGTCGGGGCGGGCGCTGGCGCCGCACCGGGGCGCATGCCGGCGGCGCCGCCCGGGCCCGGCGATTCGCCCGCCAGGCGCAGCTTGCCGCCGTCCTTGACGCGGTCGCCGCCTTCGGTCACCACGCGCTCGCCGGCCTGCAGGCCCTGGACGATCAGCACCTGATCGACCGTCGCCATGCCGCGCCTGACCGGGCGCATGCGCGCCACCCGCTCGTCGTCGATCACGTACACGTAGTCACCCTGCGGGCCGGTGCGCACCGCCGTCACCGGCACCAGCACGCCGCTGTCGTGCCCCAGCTGCAGCCGGGCGTTGACGAACTGGTTGGGAAACAGCGCGCCGTCGGCGTTGGCAAAGCGGGCCTTGGCACGCACCGTACCGGTGGCGGTGCTGACCTGGTTGTCCAGCGTCAGAAAGCTGCCTTCGGCCAGCGGCTGGCTGCGCGCGCGGTCGAACGCCTGCACCGGCAGGCGCCCGCGCCGCTGGGCCGCCAGCACGGCGGCGATGCGGTCCTGCGGCACCGAGAACACCACGTCGATAGGCGCGATCTGCGTGATGGTGGCAATGCCGCCGGCGCTGCCGGTGCTGACCAGGTTGCCGGGGTCGATGGCGCGCAGGCCGATGCGCCCGCCGATCGGCGCGCGGATGCTGGCAAAGCCGACATTGAGCTGGGCCGCGCGCTCGCTGGCGCGGTCGGCCTCGACCACGCCTTCGAGCTGCTTGACCAGCGCCGCCTGGGTGTCGACGTCCTGGCGCGCGATCGAGTCCTGCTGCCACAGCGTCTGGTAGCGCGCCAGCGTCACCCTGGCGGCGGCCAGCTGCGCTTCGTCCTTGGCGCGCTGGCCGCGCGCCTGCGCCAGCGCCTGTTCATAGGGTCGGGCGTCGATGCGCGCCAGCACCTGGCCCTTGCTCACCATCTGCCCCTCGGTGAACAGCACCTCGGTCAGCACGCCCGACACCTGCGGCACCAGGGTGGCGGTGACCGGCGGCGTCACCGTGCCCAGGGCGTCGATGACGATCGGCAGTTCGCCGCGCTGGGCGTGCGCCGCGCCCACGGTGACGCTGGCGCTGCCCGGCCCCGGGCCACCGGCGCCGCCCGGCGCTGCCGCGGGGGCCGCCGCCTCGGGCGCGCGCGCGCGCTGCACCAGCCACCAGGCGCTGCCCACCAGCGCGGCGATCAGCAGCAGCGTGAGCGTGACGCCCAGGCCGCGGCGGCGCGGTGCGGCGTCGGCGGTCGGGGTGGCGGCGGGTGAGCCTGCGGGTGTGTCGACGGTGGTGGTCATGGTGGGCAATGCATGGCGGGCCGCGCGCGCGCAGGGACAGGCGCCGGCGCTTCAGCGCGCATCGTAGCGGCCCGGCCCCGGGCCGCCCGTCAGCGCCAGGTGAAGATATGCAAAGCCCCACCGACCCCGCCGCGCCCGCGCCAGCGCGCGCCAGCGCGCGCCAGCGCCGCCGGATTCCATGCAAAAAATGCCTCTGAAGCTTGTCCAGACTGCGCAAGCAGCTATGAAAACGATAGCCTTGACGTGGTGGGTGTGCCACGTCGCCCCCGCAGGCCGACGGCGCTGCGCGTTCAACGAGCGCCCACGGCGCCCCCATGCCCCGAGGCGCCCCCGCCGTCCAAGCGCAGCGAGGTCCTTCGCCCTGCCTCATGGGTCATCGTCATCGATCGTGCTCCCCGGCCCCCCACAGTCGCCTCAGACGCGGCAGCGCCGCCAGCGCGTTGGCGGTGCTGAGGTCGGCCCAGTCGGCCGCCGAGACGCCACGCAGCGCCGCCAGCTCGGCGCCGATGCGCGGCAACTCGCCCGGCTCGTTGCGGCCCTGGGGCTGGCCCTGCGCGCGCGCTTCGGCGGTGGTGTAGAGCCAGTGCGGCGGGATGTCGGGCGCGTCGGTTTCCATCACGATGGCGCTGGCCGGCAGCTCGGCCGCCAGCGCGCGCAGGCGGCTGGCGCGCGGGTAGGTCACCGCACCGCCAAAGCCCAGCCTGAAGCCCAGCGCCAGCAACTGATCGGCCTGCTGGCGGCTGCCGCTGAAGGCATGGGCGATGCCGCCGGCCACGCCGACCTCGCGCAGGACCTGCAACACCGCGTCGACCGCGCGCCGCAGGTGCAGCAGCACCGGCAGGTCGTGGCGCCGCGCCAGCCGCAGCTGCTCGATGAAGAAATGCTGCTGGCGCGCACGCAGCGGCGCCACGCCCAGTTCGGGCACGAACAGATCCAGCCCGATCTCGCCCACCGCCACCAGGCGCGGGTCGTCGGCATGGCGCGCCAGGGCCTGCGCCAGCTGGGCCAGCGCGTCCTCCGGGGCGCGCGCCACGTACATCGGGTGCACGCCCAGTGCGTAGGCGTCGCCGCCGCGGTGGGCCAGCGCGCGCACCGCCTCGAAGGCCGCCGGCTCGACCGCCGGGATCACGCAGATCGCTACGTTTTCGGTAGCTGCTCGCGCACGCACGGCGGCCACATCAGCCGAAAACTCCGGGGCGTCCAGGTGGCAGTGGGTGTCGATCCAGGCGGCCATGCGCGCATCATGCCGCAGCCGCGACCGTCAGGTACAGCGCCGCAGCCGGCCGGCCAGCCACGGCGCGCCGGCCGTCACCAACAACACCAGCGACCACAGGTTGCCGCCCTCGAACCGATAGGCGGCCAGCAGTTCGGCCAGCGTGCGGCCGCGCCACAGACCAAAGGTGAACTCGAAGCCCAGGGTCAGCGCCAGCCAGCCCAGGCCGGTCAGCAGCAGCGGCCCGTGGCCGCGCACACCGATCCAGGGCAGCAGCCACCAGGCGAGCACCAGGATCAGCGCCGACAGCAGCAGGCCGCTCAGCACCAGGCCGGATGGCCCGCCCAGGCGCGGGATCAGCACGGCCTCGCGCAGCACGCCGTTGGCCATCGCCAGCAACAGCAGCAGGACCCACACCAGCAGCGCCCGCAACACCGTCATCGCGCCCATGCCACCTCCATGACCACCCCGCTACCGGGGCGTGCCGAATCATGGTACCGTGAGCTTCGTCATTCACCAGCCCGGGGTCAGCCCATGCGTCGCAGCGCGCTGTACAGCCGATCGTCCCCTGCCCCAGTGGTGGCGCCCGATGCCCCGGCGCCGGCGCCGGCGCTGGCGCCCGAGCGTGCGCGCCGGCGCCCACACCTGGGGGCGGCGCTGCGCCACCCCGGCGCGCTGTGGGCGGCGGTCCTGGCGCTGGCGCTGGCGCTGGCGCTGGGCCTCGACCTGGGCGCCTGGCGGCGCCCGGCGCCGCGCCAGCTGACGCAAAAGGACATCGACGACGCCGTGCTGCACACCGCCACGCACAAGGTACTGCCCTCGGCGGCGGCGCGCGCTGCGGCCGCGGTGGCACCTTCGCTGGTGCGGGTGGAAGGCGTGGTCGAACAGAAGAAGGGCCGCAAAGGCCCGCCCGAACTGGGCCGTGGCATCGGCACCGGCGTGGTGATCATCGACAACGGCACCATCCTGACCAACCTGCACGTGGTGCAGGGCGCCGAGCAGATCACCGTGACCTTTGCCGACGGCACCGAAAGCCCGGCCGGCATCGTCAACATGCAGCCCGAAAACGACCTGGCGGTGCTGCGCGCCCACAAGCTGCCCGACGACCTGCAGGCCGCCACCATGCGCTCCACCGGCGATCTGGCGCCCGGCGACGAGGTGGTGGCGATCGGCTACCCGTTCGGCATCGGGCCCTCGGTGTCGGCCGGCGTGGTGTCGGGCCTGGGGCGCGGCTTTCGCTCGCCCGACGGCGGCCAGTTGATGCGCAACCTGATCCAGTTCGACGCCGCCGCCAACCCGGGCAACTCGGGCGGGCCGCTGGTGACCATGGACGGCCAGGTGGTGGGCATCGTCACCGCCATCCACAACCCGACGCCGGCGCGCACCTTCCTGGGCATCGGCTTTGCGGTGCCGATCGAAAACGCCGCCGCCGGGGCCGGGCAGATTCCCTTCTAACCCCGTTTTCAGGAGCATGCCGCGCATGACGGACAAGGACAACCCGCGTTTGGAGACCGACCCGGCCACGGCCGAGCTGATGGAGCGCATCCTCTACGAGGTCAAGCGCGTGGTGGTCGGCCAGGACCGCTTCCTGGAGCGCGTGATGGTGGCCCTGCTGGCCGGCGGCCACCTGCTGGTCGAGGGCGTGCCGGGGCTGGCCAAGACGCTCACCGTCAAGACGCTGGCGGCCGTGCTGCAGGGCCAATTCCGGCGCATCCAGTTCACGCCCGACCTGGTGCCGGCCGACCTGATCGGCACCCGCATCTACAACCAGAAGACGGGCGAGTTCAGCACCGCGCTGGGCCCGGTGTTCACCCACCTGCTGCTGGCCGACGAGATCAACCGCGCGCCGGCCAAGGTGCAGAGCGCGCTGCTGGAGGTGATGCAGGAGCGCCAGGTCACCATTGCCGGCCAGACCCACTTCGTGCCCGAGCCGTTCCTGGTGATGGCGACGCAGAACCCGATCGAGACCGAGGGCACCTACCCGCTGCCCGAGGCGCAGGTCGACCGCTTCATGATGAAGGTGCTGGTGGACTACCCGAGCGACGAGGAGGAGTTCGTGATCGCCCAGCGCGTGACCGGCCCGCGCATCGAGGTGCAGGCGGTGGCCAGCATGGAGCAGCTGGCCGCCCTGCAGCAGCAATGCCGGCAGGTGTACGTCGACCCCTCGCTCACGCAGTACGCCGTCCGCCTGGTGGCGGCCACGCGCCGGCCGGCCGACGTCGGGCTCAAGGAGCTGGCGCCCATGCTCGGCTACGGCGCCAGCCCGCGCGCCACCATCGGCCTGATCGAAGGCGCCCGTGCACTGGCCTACATGCGCGGGCGCAGCTACGCGCTGCCGGAAGACATGACCGGCCTGGTCGGCGACGTGATGCGCCACCGCCTCGTGCTGAGCTACGAGGCACTGGCCGACGGGCTGAGCGCCGACCAGGTGATCCGCCAGGTGATGCAGAAGATCCCCCCGCCCGACAAGCCGCTGGCACCCCATGAATCCGCTGCCGCAAAGAACTGAAGCGGTCGATTCCGAGGCCCTGCTCAAGCGCCTCGAATGGACGGTGATCCGCCGCCTCGATGGCCTGCTGCAGGGCGACTACCGCACGCTGCTGCGCGGCGCCGGCATCGACCTGGCCGACCTGCGCGAGTACCAGTACCACGACGACGAGCGCCACATCGACTGGAACGTGACGGCGCGCCTGCAGCAGCCCTACGTGCGCCAGTTCACCGAAGACCGCGAGCTGGCGGCCTGGTTCCTCGTCGACCTCAGCGCCAGCGTCGACTTCGGCTCCGACCTGCGCGCCAAGCGCGGCGTGGCGCGCGAGTTCGTTGGCGTGCTGTCGCGGCTGCTCACGCGCCATGGCAACCGCGTCGGCGCGTTGCTGTACGGCACCTCGGTGGACACGGTGATCCCGGCACGCGCCGGCCGCCTGCACGTGCTGCACCTGCTGCAGCGCATGGCGCAGCGGCCCGCCGAGTCGGCCGCCGGTGCGACACAGCTGCGCGACCTGCTGCTCGCCGGGCAGCGCATCGTCAAGCGGCGCAGCACGATCTTCGTGGTGTCCGACTTCATCAGCCCGCCCGGCTGGGAAGAGGCGCTGGCTCAGCTTTCGCGACGCCATGACGTGACCGCCGTGCGCCTGTACGACCCGCTGGAGATGGAATTGCCCGACCTCGGCCTGGTGACGATGCGCGACGCCGAGACCGGCGAACAGTTGCTCGTCGACACCCACGACGCCGGCTTTCGCGCCCGCTTCGCCGCCGCAGCGCAGGCGCGCGAGTCGGCGCTGCTGTCTTCGCTGGCGCAGGCCGGCGTCGACACGCTGGAGCTGGCCACCGACGACGACCTGCTCGACGCCATCCTGCGTTTCGCCGACCTGCGGCGCCAGCGCAGCCGCATGGCGGCCGGCGGCGGTGCACCGTCGCACCTGGGCGTGCTGAAGACCGAGCCGCGGAGGGCTGCGTCATGAAGGGCGGCATTCCGCTGAACTTCATCTGGCCGACGATGCTGTGGCTGCTGCTGGCCGTGCCGCTGCTGGTCGGCGGCTACCTGTGGCTGCTGCGCCGGCGCAAGAAGACGGCGCTGCGTTATGCCAACCTGGCGCTGGTCAAGCAAGCCATGGGCAAGAGCGCCGGCTGGAAGCGCCACGTGCCGCCGGCGCTGCTGCTGCTGGCCGTGACCGTGCTGCTGCTCGCCTCGGCGCGGCCGGCGGCGGTGATCACCCTGCCCTCGCAGCAGGAGACCATCGTGCTGGCAATGGACGTATCGGGCAGCATGCGCGCGGCCGACGTGCAGCCCAACCGGCTGGTGGCCTCGCAGGCCGCCGCCAAGGCCTTCGTTGCCGAGTTGCCGCGCAGCGTGCGCGTGGCCGTGGTGCAGTTCGCCGGCACGGCCGCCGTGGTGCAGCCGCCCACGCACAGCCGGGAAGACGTCTACGCCGCGATCGACCGCTTCCAGCTGCAGCGCGGCACCGCCACCGGCAGCGGCATCGTGCTGTCGCTGGCCACGCTG
>CAUJIM010000016.1 GCA_963205335.1 Pseudomonadota bacterium | reverse complement strand
GCGAAGAAGGTGTAGACCACGTCGGGCTTGATCGAGGCGATCTCGGTGAGCAGCGCCTGGAACTCGACGTTGGGGAAGGGCACCGTCAGGTCCTTCAGGACCTTGCCGCCGCCCTTCTCGAAGGCATCCTTGAAGCCCTTGGTCGACTCGGCGCCGGCCGCGTACTTCCAGGTGATGGTGACGGCGCGCTTGTGCCCCTGCTTGGCCGCCACCTGGCCCATGGCGATGCCCGGCTGCGAGTTGGAGAAGCTGGAGCGGAAGATGTTGGGCGCGCACATCGGGCCGGTCACCGCGTCGGCGCCGGCGTTGGGGATGATGAGCAGCGTGCCCGACTCCTTGGCCGCCTTGGCCATGGCCATCACCACGCCGCTGTGCACCGTGCCGACGATCACGTCGACGTTGTCGCGCTTGATCAGCTTGTTGACGTTGTCGGTCGCCTTGGACGGGTCGCTCTCGTCGTCGACGCGGATGTACTCGATCTCGCGCCCGGCGATCTTGCCGCCGAGCTGGTCGACGTACAGGCGGAAGCCGTTGTCGATCGCCGTGCCCAGCGCCGCGTAGGTGCCGGTGGCGGGCAGCATGAAGCCCACCTTGAGCTTGCCCCCCGCCTGCGCGCGCGCCAGCGGCGCCATGCCCGACAGTGCCAGGGCACCGGCGCTGGCCAGGAAATGCTTGCGGTTCATCATCGTCGTCTCCTCTTCTTTCTGTTGAAGGTCAGTGGTTGCGGGAAATGGGGGGGTCGGCCAAGAAACGGCGGCAGGCATCGATCACGGCCTGCGGCTGGTCGCGCTGCGGCGAGTGCCCGCAATCGGCGATCTCCACCACGCGCGCCTGCGGCAGCCGCGCGGCGATGCCGCGGACGTGCGCCAATGTACCGTACTCGTCCCGCAGCCCCTGCAGGGCCAGCACCGGGCAGGCGATGGCGCGGATCTCGTCCTCGATGCTCCAGCGGCGGAAGCCGGCCGAGAGCCAGACGTCGTTCCAGCCCCAGAAGGCGGAGTCGACGTCGTCGTGGTAGCGCGCCAGGCGCTCGCGCAGGCCGCCGTGCAGGTAGGCCTCGCGCGCCCTGGCGATGCTGTCCACCGAGAGCTGCTCGACCATGGTGTGCGGCGCCATCGCGATCACGCCGGCCACCGGGTGGCGGCAGGCATGCAGCAGCGCGATCGAGGCGCCATCGCTGTGGCCGAAGAGCCAGGGCGGCTCGCGCACGCCCACGGCCTGCAGGAAGGCGGGCAGCACCTCGTCGGCCTGGCGGTGCATGAAGTCGTTGGCCCAGTGCTCATCGGCGGCGCGCGGCGTGGAGCGGCCGTAGCCCGGGCGCGACCAGACCAGGCCACGCAGGCCGAGCGCCTCGCACCACTGCGCCGGGAAGTCCTTCCACATCGCGACCGAGCCCAGCCCCTCGTGCAGGAACACCGCCAGGGGCGCGTCGCGGCGCTCGGGCGCGAGCCACTGGTATTCGATCGTGACCGGCCGGCCGCGCCAGGCGATCCCGGCGAACCGCGTCTCGCCTGCGCTCATGCAGCGCCCGTTTCCATCGCGCGCAGGCGAAAGCGCTGGATCTTGCCGGTCGCGGTCTTGGGCAGCTCGGCGACGAAGGCGATCTGGCGCGGGTACTTGTAGGGTGCGAGCTTGTCCTTGACGAAGGCCTTGAGCTCCTGCTCGTCGGCGCTCTCGCCGGGCTTGAGCACGACGAAGGCCTTGGTCTTGGTCAGGCCGTCGGCGTCCTGCACGCCGATCACCGCCGCCTCCAGCACCGCGTGGTGCTGCACCAGCGTGGCCTCGACCTCGAAGGGGCTGACGTAGATGCCGCTCACCTTGAGCATGTCGTCGCTGCGCCCGCCGTAGGTGTAGGTGCCGTCGGGGTTGCGCAGGTACTTGTCGCCGCTCTTGGTCCACGAGCCCTGGAAGGTGTCGCGGCTCTTCTCGCGGTTGCCCCAGTACATCAGCGCGGCCGACGGGCCCTTGATGTAGAGGTCGCCCAGCTCGCCATCGGGCACGAGGGCGCCGTCGGGGTCGCGCAGCTCGACCTCGTAGCCCGGCACCGGCCAGCCGGTGGTGCCGTAGCGCACGTCGTCGGGCTTGTTGGACAGGAAGATGTGCAGCATCTCGGTCGAGCCGATGCCGTCGACGATCTTGACGCCGAAGTGCTCGGTGAAGCGCTCGCCCAGGTCGCGCGGCAGCGCCTCGCCGGCGGACGAGACCAGGCGCAGCGCCACCTGCCCGCGCGCCGGCAGGCGGGGATTGGCGAGCATGCCGGCGAAGCCCGTGGGGGCGCCGTAGAACACCGTCGGCTTGACGCCGCCCACGCCACCGGTCATACGCTTGAAGACCGCCTCGGGTGTCGGCCGTTCAGCCATCAGGATGGTGGTCGCGCCCACGCCCATGGGGAAGGTGAGCGCGTTGCCCAGGCCGTAGGCGAAGAACAGCTTGGCGGCGGAAAAGCACACGTCGCTCTCCGTCAGGCCCAGGATGCGCTTGGCGTACAGCTCCACCGTCCAGTAGGGGTTGGCGTGCGAGTGCACCGCGCCCTTGGGGCGGCCGGTCGAGCCCGAGGAGTAGAGCCAGAACGCCGGGTCGTCGGCATGCGCCGCGGCCGGCTGCGGCTGGGGCGCCTGCGCCGCCAGGAAGGCATCGAACGCCAGCTCGCCGAAGTCGAGCGGCGCCACCGGGCGCGAGACGATCACCTTCTGCACCTCGTGGTCGGCCTTGACCAGCGCGCCCTTGACCGCCGGCAGCAGCGCGCCGCTGGTGAGGACGGCCTGCGCGCGCGAGTGCTCGAGCATGTAGGCGTAGTCGTCCGGCGTGAGCAGGGTGTTGACCGCCACCGGCACCGCGCCGGCGTAGATCGCGCCGAGGAAGGCCACGGGCCAGTCGGTCACGTCGAGCATGGCCAGCAGCACCCGCTCCTCGCGCTTGATGCCGAGCGCGCGCAGGCCCGCCGCGCACTGGCGCACGCGCTGCTCCAGCCCGCCGTAGGAGAGCTGCTCGACGTCGTCGATGAACGCGATGCGCGCGGCGCGCCCCGCATTGGCCTGCAGCAGGTGGGCGGCGAAGTTGAAGGTCGCGGGTGGCGCGGCCACCTCGGGCGCGTCGGGCCCCAGATCAGTTCCCATGTCTCACTCCTCGTTGCTTGCCGTGGGTCAGAGTGCGTTCAACGTCTCTGGCGCGCCCTGGATGGCCACGCGGCGATGGTAGAAATCGAGCGCCCGCAGGCCGCCCAGCTCCGCGCCGCCGCCGGCGCGCCCCGGGCCGCCGTGCAGCGACTGCGGCATCACGTTGCCGTGGCCGGTGTGCGTGGCCGCGCAGGCCGGGCTGACCACGTGCACGCGGCCGTGCAGCGGCGCCAGCTGCAGCGCCGTGCGCGCGAGCAGCGGCGCATCGTCGCCATAGAGCGAGGCCACCAGCGAGCCCTGGCCGCGCGCCACCTGCGCCACGGCCTGCGGCAGGTCGGCGTAGGGCAGGAGCGTGGCGGCCGGGCCGAAGACCTCGACCTCGTGCACCACGCTGCCGGCCCGCACCGCCTCGGGCGTGGCCAGGCCGAACAGGGTCGGGCCGACGCAGCAGGCAATGCCCGGATCGGCATCGACCAGCGCCACCGCCGCGCCGTCGTGCAGCACCTGCGCCGCGCCGCGCAGGGCGTCCATGCCCTCGCGCACGGCGGCCAGCTGCGCCCGGCTGACGAGCGAGCCCATGCGCACCGCCTCGTTCCTCGGGTTGCCGACCACCGTCTTCGCCAGGCGCGCGCCCACCGCCTGCGCCACCGCGCCGTAATGCGCGGCGGGCACGAAGGCGCGGCGGATCGCGGTGCACTTCTGGCCCGACTTCTGCGTCATCTCGCGCGCCAGTTCCTTGACGAACAGGTCGAACGCGGGCGTGCCGGGCGCGGCGTCGGGCATCAGCAGCGCGCTGTTGACGCTGTCGGCCTCGACGTTCACGCGCACCGAATGCCGCGTGACCGCGGGGTGGCCGCGCAGGATGGCGGCAGTCTCGGCCGAGCCGGTGAACGACAGCACGTCCTGCGGCGCCAGCGCATCGAGCAGGCCGGCCGAGCCGCCGCAGACGATGGACAGCGCCCCCGCGGGCAGCACGCCGGCGTCGACCACGTCCTTGACCATGCGCTGCGTCAGCCAGGCCGTCGCCGTCGCCGGCTTGACCACCACCGGCACGCCGGAGAGCAGCGCGGGCGCGGCCTTCTCCCACAGGCCCCACGAGGGGAAGTTGAAGGCGTTGATGAACAGCGCCAGGCCATCCGCCGGCACCTGGACGTGGCGCGTGGCGAACGAGCCGTCCTTGGCCAGCGGCAGCGCCTCGCCGTCGGGCAGGAAGCGCCCGTCGGGCAGGCCGGCGGCCAGCCTGGCGTAAGTGCCAAGGGTGTAGATCGCGCCATCGACGTCGATGCCGGTATCCGCCCTGGTCGTGCCCGAGTTGGCGGTGGAAATCTCGTAGTACGCGTCGCGGTTGGCCTGCAGCACCTTGGCCACCGCGGCCAGCAGCTCGCCCCGCTGGCGGTAGCCGAGCGCGCGCAGCGCACGGCCCCCCTGCCCGCGGGCGAAGGCGAAGCCGCCCGGCAGGTCCAGCCCGGTGGCGTCGACGCGCACCAGCTCGGTGCCCAGCACCGGGTCGAACAAGGGCGTGCCCGCGCCGCTGCCGGCCTGCCAGCGGCCGCCGAGGTAGTTGGAGAGGAGTTCAGTCATCGGAGCCCGTCAGAGAAACTGGATCTGCCCGGCGGGCAGCAGATAGAGAACGAGGGCACGCCCCCCGGTCACCGTGGGCGCGTGCTGGCTGCCGGGCCCGTAGACCACCCAGCCCGCGCCGTGGCCGTCGAACCTGGCACCCTCGGAGAGCGGCATCACCATGTCGATCTCGCCGCCCGGGTGCACGTGGCGCGGGCCGGCGATCGACTCCATGTCCACCACGTCGACGGAAAAGCCTTGCAGATCTTCGGCGGGCTTGAAGACGCGGCCGTAGCGGATGCCGCCGCCCTCGCGGTTGCACAGCCAGCCGTCGTGCACGCCGGCCTCGCAGGTCGCCTGCAGCTGGCGGAAGCTGTCGGACAGCGGCCCGTGCTCGGCGTTGAGCCAGTCGGCCAGCGGGCGCTCCAGCGGCCGGCCCGCGATCTGCGCGGCGAGCCGCGCCACCTGGCTGCGTAGTTGTTCTGCGGTCATGCAGGCTCCTTGAAAAAAAAGCACTGTCTCCATGGGCGACGGACCCGGTGCACCTTGCGGTTTCGGGTCGCATGCATTATTGTGCGTGCATCATCTTACCCGCCGACCGCGACGTGTCAAGCAATATAATGCCTATTCCCGGGTTAACCCTAGATCCTGAAGGCAATGGCCTGCCTGCGGGCAACGGCAAGCGCGCCTCGGCCGCGACCCGTTTCGCCAGGGAGGGCGACGTCTTCCTCGCCCAGCTCGGCGAGCGGGTGCGCACGCTGCGCTCGCGCCGCGGCCTCACGCGCAAGGCGGTGGCGCAGCTCGCCGGGGTGAGCGAGCGCCACCTGGCCAACCTGGAGTACGGCCAGGGCAATGCCTCGATACTGATCCTGCTGCTGATCTCGCGGGCGCTGCAATGCAGCATGGCCGAGCTGCTGGGCGACGTGACCACCGCCAGCCCCGAGTGGCTGCTGATCCGCGAAATGCTCGACGGCCGCGACGAGGCCACGCTGCACCGCGCGCGCGTGGCCGTCGGCGAACTGCTCGGCACCGGCGGCGCGCAGGGCGAAGGCGCGCGCCCGCGCAGCCACCTGGTGGCGCTGATCGGGCTGCGCGGCGCGGGCAAGAGCACGCTGGGCGCGCTGCTGGCGCAGGACCTGGGCTACCCGCTGATCGAGCTCTCGCGCGAGATCGAGAAGTTCGCCGGCTGCAGCGTCGGCGAGATCCAGGGCCTGTACGGCCAGGCGGCCTACCGGCGCTACGAGCGGCGGGCGCTCGAGGAGGCGGTGCAGATCTACCCCGAGGCGGTGATCGCCACCCCCGGCGGCATCGTCTCCGACCCCGCCACCTTCAACCTGCTGCTGGCGCACTGCACCACCGTCTGGCTCAAGGCGGCGCCCGAAGACCACATGCGCCGCGTCGCCGAGCAGGGGGACATGCGCCCCATGGACGCCAGCCACGAGGCGATGAACGACCTGCGCTCCATCCTCGCCGGGCGCACCGCCTTCTATGCCAAGGCCGAGCTGCACCTGGACACCAGCGCCCAGCCGCAAGCCGCCACCTTCGCCCTGCTGCGCGGCAAGGTCCGCGCCTTGCTGGGCCTGCCGGCCGCCGCCTGACGGCCGCAGCGGATGGCATCCCGGGGTTAGTCACAGGCAATCTATTGCATATTTCTCTTGACATGGGTATTTACAGGCAACATAATGCACATTATCGCTTCTTCCCGAACCTGAATCCCCCGGAGCCCGCCGTGACGCAAAACCCCACCAGCCGAGTCGAATACCAGACCCACCCCAGCCAGTACAAGCACTGGTCGCTGGGCTTCGACGGCCCCATCGCCACCCTGTCGGCCGACTTCGCCGAGGACGGCGGCCTGCGCCCCGGCTACAAGCTCAAGCTCAACAGCTACGACCTGGGCGTGGACATCGAGCTCAACGACGCGCTCAACCGCATCCGCTTCGAGCACCCGGAGGTGCGCACCGTCGTCGTCACCAGCCTCAAGGACAAGGTGTTCTGCTCGGGCGCCAACATCTTCATGCTCGGCCTGTCGAGCCATGCCTGGAAGGTGAACTTCTGCAAGTTCACCAACGAAACGCGCAACGGCATCGAGGATTCCTCGCGCAACGAAGGCCTGAAATTCCTCGCGGCGGTCAACGGCGCCTGCGCCGGCGGCGGCTACGAGCTCGCCCTGGCCTGCGACGAGATCCTGCTGGTCGACGACCGCTCCAGCAGCGTCAGCCTGCCCGAGGTGCCGCTGCTGGGCGTGCTGCCCGGCACCGGGGGCCTGACCCGCGTGACCGACAAGCGCCACGTGCGCCACGACCTGGCCGACATCTTCTGCACCACCAGCGAAGGCGTGCGCGGCCAGAAGGCGGTGGACTGGCGCCTGGTGGACGGCATCGCCAAGCCGGCGCAGTTCGCCGCGAAGACCCGCGAGCGCGCGCTGGTCCTGGCCGCGGGCAGCGACCGGCCCGCGAACGCCAAGGGGGTGGCGCTCACGCCCCTGACGCGCAGCATCGAGGCCGACGCGCTGCGCTACGGCCACGTCACGGTGCAGATCGACCGCGCGCAGCGCGTCGCCACCTTCACGGTGCGCGCCCCGCAAGGCGCCCAGCCGCAGGACGTGGCCGGCATCGAGGCCGCGGGCAGCGGCTGGTACCCGCTGCAGCTGGCGCGCGAGCTCGACGACGCGATCCTGCAGATGCGCACCAACGAACCGGCCATCGGCACCTGGCTGATCAAGACCGAGGGCAGCCTGGCCGCGGTGCAGGCCATGGACGCGACGCTGGCGGCGCACAAGAGCCACTGGTTCGTGCGCGAGACGCTGGGCCTGCTGCGCCGCGTGCTGAGCCGCCTCGACGTGTCCTCGCGCAGCCTGTTCGCGCTGGTCGAGGAAGGCTCGTGCTTCGGCGGCACCTTCCTGGAGCTGGCCCTGGCGTGCGACCGCATCTACCACCTGGCGCTGCCCGACGCGCCCGAGCGCGCGCCGAAGATCGGCGTCGGCGAACTCAATTTCGGCCAGTACCCCATGGCCACCGGCCAGAGCCGCCTGGCGCGGCGCTTCTACGACGAAGCCGCGCCGCTGGACGCGGTGCGCGCGCGCACCGGCCAGCCGCTGGACGCCGACGCCGCGCTGGCGCTGGGCCTCGCGACCAGCGCGCCGGACGACATCGACTGGGCCGACGAGACCCGCATCGCCATCGAGGAGCGCGTGGCCATGAGCCCCGACGCGCTGACCGGCCTGGAAGCCAACCTGCGCTTCAACGGCACCGAGAACATGGCCACCCGCATCTTCGGCCGCCTGACGGCCTGGCAGAACTGGATCTTCCAGCGGCCCAACGCCGTCGGCGACAAGGGCGCGCTCAAGGTCTACGGCAAGGGCGAAAAGGCGGCCTTCGACTGGAACCGCGTCTGAACCCCCGGGGAGGTTTTGCGTCGAGCGTCGAGCGTTGCGCAAGAACCCCCGCCACCACGCCCAACGCTCGACGCCCAACCGCCACGTCCCACTCCAAGGAGCACCCCATGAGCAGCATCGACTACAGCACCAAGATCCCGAACAACGTCAACCTCAACGACGACCGCACGCTGCAGCGCGCGCTCGAGGCCTGGCAGCCCAACTTCCTCTCGTGGTGGGGCGACATGGGCCCGGACGGCTCGCACGGCTTCGACGTCTACCTGCGCACCGCCACCAGCGTCGACCCGCAGGGCTGGGCGCACTTCGACTACGTCAAGATGCCCGACTACCGCTGGGGCATCTTCCTCAACCCGGCCGAGCAGGACCGCAAGATCCACTTCGGCGACCACCTGGGCGAGGCCGCCTGGCAGGACGTGCCCGGCGAGCACCGCGCCAACCTGCGCCGCATCATCGTGACCCAGGGCGACACCGAGCCCGCCAGCGTCGAGCAGCAGCGCCACCTGGGCCTGACGGCGCCGAGCAACTACGACCTGCGCAACCTGTTCCAGGTCAACGTCGAGGAAGGCCGCCACCTCTGGGCCATGGTCTACCTGCTGCACAAGTACTTCGGCCGCGACGGCCGCGAGGAAGGCGAGGCGCTGCTCGAGCGGCGCAGCGGCAACGAGGACAACCCGCGCATCCTGCAGGCGTTCAACGAGAAGACGCCCGACTGGCTCTCCTTCTTCATGTTCACCTACTTCACCGACCGCGACGGCAAGTTCCAGCTCTGCGCGCTGGCCGAGAGCGGGTTCGACCCGCTGGCGCGCACCACGCGCTTCATGCTGACCGAGGAGGCGCACCACATGTTCGTCGGCGAGCAGGGCGTGAGCCGCGTGGTGCAGCGCACCTGCCAGGTGATGAACGAGCTCAAGACCGACGACGTCAAGACCCTGCGCAACGCCGGCGTGATCGACCTGCCCACGCTGCAGCGCTACCTGAACTTCCACTTCAGCGTCACCATCGACCTGTTCGGCGCCGACCAGTCGTCCAACGCCGCCACCTTCTACAGCTCGGGCCTGAAGGGCCGCTTCGAGGAGGGCAAGCGCAGCGACGACCACGTGCTCAAGGACCAGCGCTACAAGATCCTCAACGTGGTGGACGGCCAGCTCGTCGAGAAGGAAGCCCCGATGCTCAACGCCCTCAACGAGGTGCTGCGCGACGACTACATCAAGGACTCGGTGGCCGGCGTGGACCGCTGGAACCGCGTGATCGAGAAGGCCGGCATCCCGTTCAAGCTCAAGGTGCCGCACAAGGCCTTCAACCGCAAGATCGGCGCGCTCGCCGGGCTGCACGTCAGCCCCGAAGGCAAGGTGATCGGCGAGGCCGAGTGGAACGCCCACGTGCGCGACTGGCTGCCCACCGCGGAAGACCGCGCCTACGTCACCAGCCTGATGGGCCGCGTCGTGGAACCGGGTAAATTCGCCAACTGGATCGCGCCGCCCACGGTCGGCATCAACCGCCAGCCGGTGGACTTCGAGTACGTGCGCTTCAACTGAAATTCAATAAGAAAATGGCTCCAGCGCTTGGTGGGCAAGCGCTGGCAGCTATCGGATTCATAGTCTGGAGAACGACATGGGCATGCCCGAGACGGCATTGATCAAGCAGCACCTGATCGACCCCGAGATCTGCATCCGCTGCGGCGCCTGCGAAGCGGCCTGCCCGATCGACGCCATCACCCACGACGACCGCAACTACGTCGTCGACGCCAACATCTGCGAGAGCTGCCAGGCCTGCGTGCCGGTCTGCCCCACCGGCGCGATCGACAACTGGCACAACGTGCCGCGCACCCTCGCCTACACGCTGGAGCAGCAGTTCGACTGGGACCAGCTGCCGGCGCTGCTCACCGAGGCGCAGCTGGCCGAATTCGGCGCGTCCGCCACGCCGGTGGAGGCGCCGCTGACGCAAAAGGAAGAAGCCGCGCAAGCCGCCGCCGCGCCCGCGCCCGACCCCTCGGGCGAAACGCCGTTCGACGCCGGCAGCTACGGCGCGACCCTGCCGCCGTGGTCGGCGGCGCACGCCTACACCAGCCTCTACGGCCCGCGCGCGGCGCAGAAGAGCGTCACCGCCACCGTCACGGGCAGCCTGCGCGTGACCCAGGTGGGCACCGAGTACGACACCCACCACATCGTGCTCGACTTCGGCGCCATGCCCTTCCCCGTGCTCGAGGGCCAGTCCATCGCCGTCCTGCCGCCCGGGCTGGACGCGCGCGGCAAGCCCCACGTGCCGCGCCAGTACAGCATCGCCAGCCCGCGCAACGGCGAGCGCCCGGGCTTCAACAACGTCAGCCTGACCATCAAGCGCGTGCTGCAGGACTACGACGGCAAGCCGGTGCGCGGCGTGGCCAGCAACTACATGTGCGACCTCAAGGTGGGCGACAAGGTGCAGGTCATCGGGCCGTTCGGCACCAGCTTCCTCATGCCCAACCACCCGAAAAGCCACATCGTCATGATCTGCACCGGCACCGGCAGCGCGCCGATGCGCGCCATGACCGAGTGGCGCCGGCGCCTGCGCAAGAGCGGCAAGTTCGAGGGCGGCAAGCTGATGCTGTTCTTCGGCGCCCGCACCAAGGAAGAGCTGCCCTACTTCGGCCCTTTGCTGAGCCTGCCCAGGGACTTCATCGACATCCACTTCGCCTTCAGCCGCACCCCCGGCGCGCCCCGCAAATACGTGCAGGACCTGATGCGCGAGCGCGCCGCCGACCTGGCGCCGCTGCTCACCGACCCCAACGCCTACTTCTACGTCTGCGGCCTCAAGAGCATGGAAGAAGGCGTGGTGCTGGCGCTGCGCGACGTGGCCGCCGAGGCGGGCCTGCACTGGAACGACGTCGGCGCCGCGCTCAAGCGCGAAGGCCGGCTGCACCTCGAAACCTATTGAACCCTCCCCCCTGGGGGAAGGCCGGGATGGGGGCGCCGCCCCCGCGCCCGCCGCGGCAGGCGGGACAATGCCCGCTCCTTCACCGCACGCCACCGACATGACCGCCCTCCAGATCACCCGCCCCGCCCCCGGCGTCGCCCAGGTGCTGATGCACCGCCCCGCCGTGTTCAACGCCTTCGACGAGGCCATGATCGGCGAGCTCGACGCCGCGTTCACCCAGCTGGCCGACGACCCCGCGGTGCGCGTCATCGTGCTCGCGGGCAGCGGCAAACACTTCAGCGCCGGCGCCGACCTGCAGTGGATGCAGCGCGCCGCGCAGGCCGACCGCGCGTGGAACCTGGCGGACGCGCGGCGCTTCGCCGCCATGCTCGCGCGCATCGAGCAAAGCCCCAAGCCCACCGTGGCGCGCATCCAGGGCGCGGCGCTGGGCGGCGGCGTCGGCCTGGCCTGCGCCTGCGACATCGCGATCGCCGCCGACGACGCCAGCTTCGCCGTGAGCGAGGCCAGATTCGGCATCATCCCCTCGGTCATCGGCCCCTACCTGCTCAACGCCGTGGGCCGCCGCCAGGCGCGGCGCCTGGCGCTGGCCACCACGCGCATCCGGGCCGACGAGGCGCTGCGCATCGGCCTGGTGCAGGAAGTCGTGGCGCTCGACGCGCTCGACGCCGCCGTGGCGCGCACCGTGGCCGACCTGCTCGCCGGCGGCCCGCAGGCGCAGGTGGAGATCAAGCTGCTGTACGACCAGCTCCCCGGCGGCCCGGTGACCGCGCAGGCGCGCGAGCTGACTGCGCATACCATCGCCCGTGTGCGCGGCACCGACGAGGCGCGCGAAGGCTTCGCCGCCTTCCTCGCCAAGCGCCCCGCTTCCTGGAACCCCTCCAAGCAACCCCAATGACCAACAGCACACCAGACATCCTGCTCATCGGCGTCGGCGTCATGGGCCAGGGCATCGCGCAGGTCGCGGCCCAGGCCGGGCACCGCGTGTTCCTCTACGACACCTTCGAGGGCGCGGCCGACAAGGCGCGCGCGAAGATCGCCGCCACCTTCGACAAGCTGATCGAAAAAGGCAAGCTCGCGCGGCCCGAGGCCGACGCCACGCTGGCCCGCCTCGTGCCCGTGCCGGATCTCGCCAGCGCCAAGAGCGCCCTGCTCGCCATCGAGGCCGTCGTCGAGCGCCTGGACGTCAAGCACCAGCTCTTCCAGCAGCTCGAAGACCTGCTGCCCGAGGGTGCCATCCTCGCCACCAACACCTCGTCGATCAGCGTCACCGCCATCGGCGCGGGCCTCAAGCGCCCCGAGCGCTTCGTGGGCATGCACTTCTTCAACCCCGCGCCGCTGATGAAGCTGGTGGAGGTGGTGCACGGCCTGCGCACCGGCAAGGCCGTGGCCGACGAAGTCGAGCGGCTCGCCCGCGCCTGGGGCAAGACCCCGGTGCACGCGCGCAGCACGCCCGGCTTCATCGTCAACCGCATCGCCCGCCCCTACTACGCCGAGGCGCTGATGCTGCTGCAGGAGCAGGCCCTCGCGCCCGAGGCGCTGGACGCCCTCCTGCGCGCGGCGGGCTTCCGCATGGGCCCGTGCGAGCTGATGGACCTGATCGGGCTGGACACCAACTACGCCGTCACCCAGACCGTGTTCGCGGCCAACTTCTACGACCGGCGCTTCACCCCCAGCCTGGTGCAGCGCGAGCTGGTCGAAGGCGGCCAGTTCGGGCGCAAGAGCGGGCGCGGCTTCTACGCCTATCCCGAGGGCGCCCCGCTGCTTGCGCCCTGCCCCGCCGCGCCCCTGCCCGCGGGCAGCACCCTCGTGGTGCACGGCAGCGGCCCGGTGGCCGACGCGCTGGGTGATGCGGCGGCGGCGCACACCGTCTCGCACGTGCCCACGAGTTCCTGGGTCGGCCTGCAGGTGGGCAGCCTGCAGCTGCGCCAGACCGACGGCCGCCCCGCCTGGCAGGTGGCACGCGACGAAGGCCTGGCGCAGCTCGCGCTGTTCGACGAGCTGCCCACCGCCGCGGGCGGCGCGCTGGCCTTCGCCACCACCGGACAGGCGGACGCCGCGCAAGCGGCCGGCGTGCTGCAGGCGCTGGGCTGGCAGCCGGTGCCGGTGCAGGACGCGCCCGGCCTCGTCGTCGCGCGCACGCTCGCCATGCTGGTCAACGAGGCGGCCGACGCGGTGCTGCAAGGCGTGTGCACGCCCGACGGCGCCGACGCCGCGATGAAGCTCGGCGTCAACTACCCCGCGGGGCCGTTCGAATGGCTCCAGCGCCTGGGCCGCGCGCGCGTCGTGCAGCTCATCGGCGCGCTCGACGCTTGCTACCGCGGCGAGCGCTACCGCGTCAGCCCCTGGCTGCAGCGCGGGCCGGCGGCATGAGCATCCGCATCGAACCTGGCAGCACCGGCGTGGTCGAGGTCGTCTTCGGCCCGGCGGGCGGACTGCCCATCTGCACCGACGCCGACCACACGCGCCTGTCCACCCTCTGGGGCGAACTGGCGGGCGACCCGGCGCACCGGGTCATCCTGGTGCGCAGCGAAGGCAAGGGCTTTTCCGCCGGCGGCGACATGGCGCTGCTGCACGACATGCTGGCCAGCGAAGCCGTGCGCGCGCGCGTGATGCGCGAGGCCCGCGCCATCGTGCAGGGCATGATGGACTGCGACCTGCCCATCATCAGCGCCATCAACGGCGCCGCGGCGGGCGCGGGTGCCGCGGTGGCGCTGATGGCCGACATCTCCATCGCCGCCGACAACGCCAAGATCATCGACGCGCACACCAAGCTCGGCGTCGCCGCGGGCGACCACGCCGCCGTCATCTGGCCGCTCTTGTGCGGCATGGCCAAGGCCAAGTACCACCTGCTCACCTGCGCGCCCGTCACCGGCGCCGAGGCCGAGCGCATCGGCCTCGTCAGCCTGGCCGTGCCGCCGGGCGAGCTGCTGCCGCGCGCCCGCGCCATCGCGCAGGAACTGGCGGGCGGCAGCCGCGCGGCGCTGGGCCACACCAAGCGCAGCCTGAACCACTGGCTGCGCGCCGCCTGGCCGGCGTTCGAACACTCGCTGGCGCTCGAATTCCTCGGCTTCGCCGGCAGCGACGCGCGCGAGGGCGTCGCCGCCTTCACCGAAAAGCGCCCGGCGCGCTTCGGGTGAAAATCGGCCCATGAAATACGCCGAATTCCAGCCGGGCCAGGTACTGCACGCCGGCCCCTACACGGTGAGCGAAGAGGAAATCCTCGCCTTCGCCCGGCAATGGGACCCGCAGTGGTTCCACACCCAGCCCGCCGCCGCCGCGAAAGGCCCGTTCAACGGCCTGATCGCCAGCGGCTGGCACACCTGCTGCATCGCCATGCGCCTGGCGGTCGACGCCTTCCTCGCCGATTCCGAGTCCTACGTCTCGCCGGGGCTGGACCACATCCGCTGGCTGCACCCCGTGCGCCCCGGCGACGTGCTCGGCATCGCCATCACCATCGTCGACAAGCGCACGTCGAAATCGGGCCTGGGCGTGCTGCGCTGGGACTGGGAAATGACCAACCAGGACGGCACCAGGGTGCTGGCGATCGAGGCGACGAACCTGTTCAAGGTGTAGGGCACGCCGCCCTAGAATGGGCGCCCTGTCGAAAGAACCGTCGTGGCCGCGGCCATGAAAGGCTTTCATTCTTGCAACCAGGCGTGGTGAAGATGAGCAAGCCTTTCGTTTCCCTGTGCCCGGAGATCACCCGGGCCGACGCGCTGAATCTGATGGACTGGCTGGAGGACGAAAGCGTCACCCGCTACCTGAGCGATTCGCGCCACGTCTCCCGGTCCATCGAGCAAGCCATCGGCCGGGTCCAGCTGCCGATCCTGACCCATCTGTTCAACCAGGGCGGCCGGTTCTTCATGGCTTGCGACCGGCACGACGCGCCGGTGGGCTTCGTCCGCCTCGTCAAGACGGGGCCGGACTGCGAGATCGTCCTGGTCATCGGCAACCGCGACAACTGGGGCCGCAGGCTCGGCGCCAGCGCCCTGCGCGAAGGCATGAAGCGCGCCTTCTTCGACATGCGGGCCAAGAAGCTCATCGCCAGGATCCACCCGGACAACGCGCGCTCGCTGAGGGCCTTCGTGCGCTGCGGCTTCCTGCCCAACGGCGAAACGCCCACGATCAAGTCCTATGCCCTGACCTCGGAGCGCTATCTGCAGCGCTTGCGCGAAGGCGCCGTGGGCGACCCCTGCGGGATCTGCATCACTGAAATCGACCAGGCCCGGCTCAGGCACCTGGTCGCGCTGGAGCCAGGCCCGGACGCGGCCGAGCTGGAGCACGAGATCGAGCGCGCCATCGTCGTCGACGCGCGGCGGGTGGCGCGGAATGTGGTCACGATGAACTCCAGGGCCCTGCTGCATCTGGACGACGAGGCCATGGAAGTGGACCTGGTCTACCCGCAGGACGCGGACGGCAGTGCCGGGAGACTGTCGGTGTGCTCCGGCGTCGGCACCGCGATCCTGGGCTACAAGGAGGGCGACGCCATCGACTGGCGGATTCCGGAGCGGACCCGCCGCATCCGGATCGAGAAAGTGCTGTACCAGCCGGAAGCCGCGGGCGATTTCCACCGGTAGGTTTTTCTCCGCGCGTGGGCGCCCGGGCCGACCGCGATCCGGCAGACGCGCACGCGGAGCTGTCGCCAGGGGCTTGGGAGTTTCAATGTGAAATCAGCCCCTGACCCTTTTCCAGCAAGCGGTAGCAGCTACGTTTTTTGTACGCCTCATCCCCGGCTCATGCCAGCAAAGGCGGGCGAGCATGGAGCGCGCACCCATCAGCGCCAGTGGTTGAGGATGTGGAACTGGCCCTGCACCGGCAGTCCCGCGGCTTGCAGCGCGCCGGCCTGCTGCGCCAGCGCCAGGAAGTCGGCCACGTTGTGCGTCAGCAGCGTACGCCCTTGGGCTTGCGCCTGGGCGAAGACCTGCGCATCGGGCAGGCCGTTGCAGCCCAGCTCGGCCACGCTGAGCACGTCGTGCCCGGCGTGGCGCAGGGCGTCGAGCAGGCGGCGGGCCTGGCTGTCTTCATCGACCAGCAGCTTCACGCCCGGGCCTTCTCGGGGTCGATGCCTTCAGCCAGCAGGCGCTGGCGCTCCTCGTCGGCCTCGGCCTGGATCAGCGCGCGGTGGGCTTCGCAGTACGCAAAGGCCTCTTCGACGGCGGGCAGGGGCAGGTTCCAGTTCTCGGCGGCCTCGGCGGCGTTCAGGCCATTGGCCTGGGCGTCGAGCCAGACGGCACTGGCCTGCAGCTTGCGGCCCTTGATCCACAACTGGCGGCGCCACGGGTGCGGGCGCTCCACCAGCCATTGCCAGGCGGGTGGCAGGTTGGCCTCCAGTTCGGGGATGGCCAGGCGGATGGCCTGCTGCGCGCTGCGCCCGACGAACAGGTGGTTGCCCTGGCGTGCTTCATTCACCAGCAGCGTGGTGAGCTGGGCGGCGCGCAGCACGGTGTCCTTGATGCTGGAGGCGGACAGCGCGGCGCGCAGGTTGGCGAGAATCTCGTCCTGCTCGGGCGTCAGGTCGAAATTGGCGCGTTTGGTGGCGGTGGCGGACATGGCGTGGCTTTTTTTGCAAGGTGATCACCATCACTTCACGCCGCGGACTGGCCGGGCGCAGCGTTGCGGCTCCCCGTCCTGCGCCTGAAGGCGCAACCGCCGCCTCACCCCTTGCGCCGCGCCGCCTCGTACAGCGGCATCACCCTGGGGATCGCCGCCTCCAGCGCCGCCATGCGGTCCGCCGGGGCGGGGTGGGTGGAGAGAAAACCCGCGCCGCCGCTGCCGCCGAGCTGCGCCATCTTCTGCCACAGCGTGACCGCGGCGCGCGGGTCGTATCCGGCGCGGGCGGCCAGCTCCAGGCCGTAGAGGTCCGCCTCGCTCTCCATGCCGCGCGAGAACGGCAGGTCCAGCGCCAGCTGCTTGCCCAGGCTCGCCACCTGCATGGCGCCCTGGCCCACGCCCAGCAGGGCCCCGCCGATGGACAGGGCCAGGTCGCCGGCGGCGCCTTGCGACATCTTCTCGCGCGTGTGCTCGCGCAGCGCATGCGCCATCTCGTGGCCCATCACCGCGGCGATTTCGTCGTCGCTCAGCTTCAGCTTGCGCAGCAGGCCGGTGTAGAAGGTGATCTTGCCGCCCGCCATCACGTGGGCGTTGACCGTGTCTTCGTCGAGCAGCACCAGCTGCCACGGCCAGCGCGCCGCATCGGCGCGGAAGACGCCCACCTGCGGCACCAGCCGCTGCATGACGGCGTGCACGCGGCTCCACTCGGGGCCGCTGGCGACCAGCTCGCCCTTGGCCCGCGCCTCGCGGTTCTGCTGCTCGTAGTACTGCAGCGAGCGCTGCATCACCTGCTCTGACGACACCAGCAGCAGCTGCGAGCGCCCCTGGCCCCCGCCGTCGGCCACGCCGCCGCTGGTCGTGCTGGCGCAGCCCGCCACCACGCAGGCCGCGACGGCGGCGGCCACGCTGCGGAAAATCGCCATTCCCATCCCCGCGGGTCTCCTTTCGGCCCGAACGCCCCCGGGCGCGTCAGAGCCCGTCCAGCCTGGCGGCGATGCGGGCGCGCAGCCCGGCGTCGGTCGCCACCGCGGCCGCCTCCTGCAGCACCTTGCGGGCATCCTCGGTGCGGCGGGCAGCCAGGTAGGCCTCGCCGATCCGCAGCCGCGTCTCGGCCACGCGGTTCTTGTCGCCCTGGGTCTCGTAGACGCGCGCCAGGGTGTCGAGCACGGTCGGGTTGGCGGGCTCGGCCTTGTCCGCCCGCAGCGCCAGGCCCAGGGCCTCGTCGGTGCGGCCCTCGGCGAGCCGGATCGCCGCCAGGTTGTTCAGGCTCTGCCAGTGGTTCGGGTCGCCCTTGAGCGCCCGCTCGTACTGCGCCACCGCGCCGCTGCGGTTGCCGCGGTTCTGCTCGAGCATGCCGACCATGAAGGCCGCGTCGGCATCGCCGGGCGCGAGCTCCAGCCGCTTGCGCGACTGCGCCAGCGCGCCGTCGCTGTCGCCCAGGCGCAGCTGCGTCACCGCCATGGCGCCGCGCAGCGCCGCGTCGTCGGGGCGCAGCTCGATCGCCCGGGCAAAGCCGTCGCGCGCCTTGTCGTAGAGGCCCATGCTGCCGTAGAGCTGCGCCGCGGCCGCGAGGGTCTCGCCGCCCGGCCTGGCCTTGGCGGCCACCAGCGCGTCCAGGCGCGCCTCGGCCGCCTTGCCGAGGCCGGCCGCCGCCTCGCTCGCCGCCAGCTCGATCTGCGGCGTCGCCTCCTTCGGCGCCGCCTTGGCGGCGCGCGCGAGGGTCTTGATCGAGGCGTTCGGGTCGTCCAGCGCGCGCTCGGCGCGCCCGAGGCCGATCAGCGCCGGCACGTCGCCAGAACGCTGCTTGAGCACGGCGCGAAACCGCTGTGCCGCCTTGGCCGGCTCACCCTCCGCGAGCCAGGCCTCGCCCAGCACCGAGAGCACCGGCGCCGGCACCTTGGCCGGCGCGCCGTCCGCCGCCTCCTCCCAGCGGGCCAGCAGCTTGAGCGCCTGCTGCGGCTGCCCGGTGCGGACGTACAGGCGGCCGAGATCGACGCGCACGCCCGGATAGTCCGGCGGCAGGCCGGCGACGCCTTTCTCCAGGTGCGCGATCGCCTCCCTGGCCGCGCCACGCTGCTCCAGGTACTGGCCCACCCGCTGGTTCGCCAGGCGGTCGTCGGGCGCGATCTGCAGCGCCTTGCGGTAGAACGAGACCGCCTTCTCGGGGTCGCCCATGGCGCGCGCGACGTCGCCGAGCTTGGTCCAGGCGGTGTACTGCCGGGGATTGAGTTCGGTGGCGCGCTGCAGGGCCTTGATCGCGTCCGGCACCCGGTCCTGCAGCGCCAGGGCCACGCCCAGCACCTCGTGGGCCGCGGCCGACTGCGGGGCATCGGCGATCACCCGGCGCGCGATCTGCGCCGCGTCGGCCGGCTTGCCCGCCTCGAGCAGCGCGAGCGCCCGGTCCAGCGGCCCCTTTTCCGCCGACTGCTCCACCATGCCCTTCTGCCCGCCCACCGCGTCCAGCAGGTTGATGGACGCCGCGTCGGCCATCTGCGGCGCGCCCGCCCACAGCAGCAGCGCGCACAGCGCCGTTCGGAAAGGGGTGACTCTTGGCATGGCTGACTCTCGTGGATCGGCCGAGTGTAGTGGCGCGCGGCCGGCGCGCAAACAAAAACGGGGTGGCGTTGCCGCCACCCCATCCTTCACGCTCCGCGGAGCGCCGGATCAGGCCTGCTGGCGGCGGCGGCGCAGCATGGACCCGCCGATGCCGAAGGCACCGAGCAGCATGGGCAGCGCGCCGGGCAGCGGCACGGCGGAGACCGAGCCGACCGTGATCCGGTCGGATTCTTTCGCGACCAGCCCGCCATCGACGAAGGCGCCGATGTCGAACTCATGCAGGCCGGCCAGCATGCCCGTGAACGTCACGTCGAAGGTGAAGGTGCGGTCCACCGAGCGATCCCACGTGCCGGTGTACGAGACCGGCGCGATCGCCACGTCCACGCCCGGAATCGCACCGCCGATGACGCCGAGCGTCACGCTGCTGTAGGTGGAGAACGCCGCACCGATCGCGTCTTCTATCAGCTTTGCGATGTCGGCACTGCCGAACGTGTTGAAAGAACCGCCAGTCGAGGTCGCAATCGTCGTGGCCGCGTTCACAGTGCAATTGCTGCAGCTACTGTTCATGCTACTCGTGCCGACCACGATGACCTTGAC
>CAUJIM010000015.1 GCA_963205335.1 Pseudomonadota bacterium | reverse complement strand
GCCCTGCTCTCCGACCTGCACCTGTCCGTCCAGCCCATGGAGCCGCCCGCCACCGACGCCGACGTGGTGGTGCTCGCGGGCGATCTGCAGCGGCCCGCGCAGGCCATGGCCTGGGCGCGGCAGTACCGCCGGCCGACGCTGTTCGTCGCCGGCAACCACGAGTTCTTCGGCGGCGACGTGGCAGGCACCTTCAGGGCCCTGCGCGAGCACGCTGCGGGCAGCGGGGTGCGCGTGCTGGAGCAGGACGAATGGCGCCACCAGGGCGTGCGCTTCCTGGGCTGCACGCTGTGGTCGGACTTTCGCCTGTTCGACTCCGGCGAACAGCGCGACGCGGCGCTGGAAAAAATCGTCGCCTTCGCGCGCGACTACACGCGCATCGCCGTCGCCCCGGAGTTCGGGGACCGCTTCACGCCCGCGGTCTCGCAGCTGCTGTTCGACCAGTCCGTCGCCTGGCTGGAGAAGCGCTTCGCCGAGCCGTTCGACGGCCCCACCGTCGTCGTCACCCACTTCGCGCCGGCGCGCGGCAGCATCGCGGCGCGGTTCGCCGGCTCGCCGATCAACGCAGCCTTCGTCTCCGACCTGGAGGCGCAGATCCTGCGCTGGCGGCCGGCGCTGTGGCTGCACGGGCACGTGCACGACAGTTTCGACTACCGGGTGGGCGCCACGCGCATCGTGGCCAACCCGCGCGGCTACGCCAGGGACGGCGTCAACGAGAACAAACACTTCGATCCCGGGCTGACGCTGGAAGTTTGAAGCCTCGTCCGCATGGGAAAATTGGCCCATGCATGCATTGTTCGAAGAAGCCGGCAAGTTCCACGCCGGCCGCATCCTCTCCGAGACCGACAGCTCCGCGCAGGTGGAGCTCGACAGCGGCAAGCGCGTCAAGGTCAAGGCCGCCGCCCTGCTGCTGAAGTTCGAGCAGCCCGCGCCCGCCGCGCTGATGCAGGAGGCGCACCGCATCGCCTCGGCCATCGAGCTGCCGCTGGCCTGGGAGTTCGCGCCGGAGGACGAGTTCGGCTTCGCCGAGCTGGCGCGCGACTACTTTTCCGCCAGCGCGCCGGCCACCGAGCAGGCGGGCATGCTGCTGGCGCTGTTCGAGGCGCCGCACTACTTCCGCCGCGCCGGCAAGGGGCGCTTCAGGAAGGCCGCGGCCGAGGTGCTGCAGCAGGCGCTGGCCGCGATCGAGAAGAAGAAGCAGGTGCAGGCACAGATCGACGCCTGGGCCGGCGAGCTGGCGGCCGGCCAGTGCCCGCCCGCGATCCGCGAGCAGCTCTACAAGATCCTGTTCCGGCCCGACAAGAACGCGCCCGAGTACAAGGCCGTGGTCGAGGCCAGCCGCGCCACGCACAAGGCACCGCTCCCACTGCTGCAGGAAGCGGGCGCGATCGGCTCGGCCTACGCCTTCCACTGGCAGCGCTTCCTGTTCGAGTACTTTCCCGCGGGCACCGGCTTCGCGCCAGTGGCCGCGCCCGAGCCGCCGCAGGATCTGCCGCTCGCGCCGGTGGCGGCGTATTCGATCGACGACTCGCAGACCACCGAGATCGACGACGCGCTCTCGGTGCAGGGCCTGGGCAGCGGGCGCGTCACCGTTGGCATCCACATCGCCGCGCCGGGCCTGGCGCTCGCGCCCGGCGACGCGCTCGACCAGCTGGCGCGCGCGCGGCTCTCGACCGTCTACCTGCCCGGCCACAAGATCACCATGCTGCCGCCCGAGGTGGTACAGCGCTACACGCTGGACGCGCAGCGCGCCAACCCGGCGGTCTCGCTGTACGTGACCTACGACGAGGCGACGCTGGCGCCGCTGGAGCAGCACACGCGGCTGGAGCGCGTGCAGGTGGCGATCAATTTCCGCCACGACCAGCTCGACCACATCGTCACCGAGGACTGGATCACCGACCCTGAAGTTTCAAGCGAAAACACACCCCAGCCCTTGCTGGACAAGCGCCAGGAGCTCACTTTTTTATATAAACTGGCGCGGCAGCTGAAGGCCGGGCGCGAGGCGGTGCGCGGCAAGCCCGAGAACTTCAACCGGCCCGACTACACCTTTCGCCTCACGGGCGGCAGCGGCGACGAGCCCGACGGCAGCGAAACCGTGGCGATCGAGACGCGCCGGCGCGGCGCGCCGCTGGACCTGATCGTGGCCGAGGCCGCCATCGTCGCCAACGCCACCTGGGGCCGCCTGCTGGCCGACCACGGCGTGCCCGGCATCTATCGCAGCCAGGCGAGCCTGGCGCCCGGCATCAAGGTGCGCATGGGCCTGCGCGCACTGCCGCACGCCGGCATCGGCGTGCCCTGCTACGCCTGGGCCACCTCGCCGCTGCGCCGCTACGTCGACCTGCTCAACCAGTGGCAGATCATCGCCTGCGTGCGCCACGGCACCACGGCGGCGCTGGCCGCGCCGTTCAAGCCCAAGGACGCCAGCCTGTTCGCCATCATCAGCAGCTTCGACGCCACCTACGGCGCCTACAACGCCTACCAGGCCAGCATGGAGCGCTGGTGGACGCTCAGGTACCTGCAGCAGAACCGCATCGGCGAGGTCGAGGCCACCGTCATCCGCGAGGGCGCCAACGGCGACTGCCTGGTGCGCGCCGACCACCTGCCGCTGGTGCTGCCGGTGCTGGGCGCGCAAGGCCTGCCGCGCGGCGCGCGCCTGTGCGTGAAGCTGGGCACGGTCGACGAGATCACGCTCGACGTCGGCGGCACGCTGCGCGCGCGGCTGGACGACCCGGCCGACCCGGGCGACGACGGCCCGGTGGACGACGACGAGAGCGCCGACGCCGGCGGCGCCACGCTGGCGATCGCGGTGGACGTGGACGAGGCGCCGGCGCCCGGCACGGATAATCCAGCGCCGTGAGATTTTCCGCCACGCTCGAACGCCTGAGCACGCTGCAGATCGCCCTGGGCGTCTCGCTGGCGGTGCACGCGGCGCTGTTCACGGTGCGGTTCGTGGCGCCGCAGACCTTCAACCGGGTGTTCCAGGACACGCCGCTCGAGGTGATCCTGGTCAACGCCAGGAGCGGCGAAGCGCCCGAGAAGGCGCAGGCCCTGGCGCAGGCCGCGCTGGCCGGCGGCGGCGAGGCGTCGGCCGGCCGCGCCACCAGCCCGCTGCCCTACTCGGCGCTGACGGCCGCGGGCGACGACGTGGAGGACGCGCAGCAACAGGCCGAACAGCTGCTGGAGGAGCAAAACCGCCTGCTCGCGCAGGTGCGCCGCCAGCTCGCGATGATGCCCAGGCCCGATCCCCGGCACGTGGACACCAGCGCCGAGGGCCGCGCGCAGGTGGAAAAGCGCCGCCAGCTGGTGCGCCTGCTCGCCGAGATCGAAAAGCGCGTGAACGAGGAAAACGCCCGCCCGCGCAAGCGCTACATCAGCCCCGCGACGCGCGAGGCGGCCTACGCGCTGTACTACGACCGGCTGCGCCGCAAGGTGGAGGACAAGGGCACGCGCAACTTCCCCGAGGCCGGCGGCAAGAAGCTCTACGGCGACCTGGTGATGATCCTCACGGTGAATTTCGACGGCAGCGTGCTCTCGACCGAAATCGTGCAGGGTTCGGGCAACCGGCTGCTCGACCAGCGCGCCGAGGCGATCGCGCGCGCCGCCGGTCCGTTCGGTCCGTTCAACGCCGAGATGCGCGCCAAGACCGACCAGCTCGCCGTCGTCGCGCGCTTCCGCTTCACGCGCGAGCAGGTGCTGGAGACGCAGCTCAGGGAGCCGCAATGACCACCGACCTGTACTGCGTGATGGGCCACCCCGTGGCGCACAGCCGCTCCCCGTGGATCCACGCGCGCTTCGCCGCGCTGACGGGCCAGGCGCTGGCCTACGAGGCGCGGCTCGTGCCGCTCGGCGGCTTCGCGCCGGCGGTGCGCGGCTTCGCCGCCCAGGGCGGGCGCGGCTGCAACGTCACCGTGCCGTTCAAGCAGCAGGCCGCCGCCCTGGCCGACAGCCGCAGCGAGCGCGTGGCGCAGGCGGGCGCGGCCAACACGCTGGTGCTGCAGGGCGGCCGCATCCACGCCGACAACACCGACGGCCTGGGGCTGGTGGCCGACATCGAGCAGGGCGCGGGCGTGCTGCTCGCCGGGCGCGACGTGCTGCTCGTCGGCGCCGGCGGCGCGGCCGCCGGGGTACTCGCCCCGCTGCTCGCGCGCGCACCGCGGCGCATCGTGGTGTGCAACCGCACCCCCCTGCGGGCGCAGGAACTGGCGGTGCGCCACCAGGGTATCGCATCGCTCTCGAAAACAGAGCTGCTTGCGCTCGACCAGCAAGCGCTGGAGGCCGATTTCGATATCATCATCAACGCCACCTCCAGCAGCCTCTCGGGCGGCCCGCCGCCCATCCCGCCCCAGGTGCTGCGCGCCGGCAGCCTGGCCTACGACATGATGTACGGCCCGCAGGCGCAAGGCTTCCTCGACTGGGCCGCGGCGCACGGCGCGCTGGCGCGCGACGGCCTGGGCATGCTGGTCGAGCAGGCAGCGGAATCCTTCGCGCTCTGGCGCGGCGTGCGCCCGCCCTCGGCCCCGGTGCTGGCCGAGCTGCGCGCGCTGCTGGCGCCATGAAAGCCCTGCTGCGCTGGTGCGCGCTGGTGCTGCTGGCCTTCGTCGCGCTGCAGCTGTTCTTCGTGCTGCGCATCGCGCTGATGGCCCGCATCGACCCCGAATCGACCAGCTTCCAGCGTTCCGCCATCTGGGCCCAGCGGCACGACGGGCGACCGCTGCGCTGGCAGCAGCGCTGGGTGCCCTACGCGCGGATTTCCGACCAGCTCAAGCGCGCGGTGATCGCTTCGGAGGACGACGGCTTCCTGCAGCACGACGGCGTGCAATGGGACGCGATCGAAAAAGCCTGGGAGCGCAACGCCATCGCCCGCGAGCGCGCGCAGCAGGCGCAGGCACGCCACCCCGGCCGGCCGGCGCGCGCCGCGAAGATCCGCGGCGGCTCGACCATCACCCAGCAGCTGGCCAAGAACCTGCTGCTCTCGGGCGAGCGCACGCTGGTGCGCAAGGGGCAGGAATTGCTGCTCACCTTCGCGCTCGAACACCTGCTGACCAAGCAGCGCATCCTGGAGATCTACCTCAACAACGTCGAATGGGGCAGCGGCGTCTTCGGCGCCGAGGCCGCCGCGCGCCACTACTACGGCAAGAGCGCCGCGCAGCTCACCGCGCCCGAGGCCGCGCGCCTGGCGGTGATGCTGCCCGCGCCCCGGCGCTTCGAGAAGACGCCGCAGTCGGCCTACCTCGCCGGGCGCAGCCGCACCATCCTGGCGCGCATGCCGGCGGCGCAACTGCCGTAACCTCGCACCATGCGCATCCTCGGCATAGACCCCGGCCTGCAAACCACCGGCTTCGGCGTGATCGAGGCCGGCGGCGCGCGCCTGGCCTACGTCGCCAGCGGCACCATCCGCACCACCCGGCGCGGCGGCGCCGACCTGGCGCTGGGCGATCTGCCGGGGCGGCTCAAGCTGCTGTTCGACGGCATCAGCGAGGTGGCGGCGCGCTACGCGCCCGACTGCGCGGCGGTGGAGATCGTCTTCGTCAACGTCAACCCGCAGTCGACGCTGCTGCTCGGCCAGGCGCGCGGCGCGGCGCTCACGGCGCTGGTGCACGCCAGCCTGCCGGTGGCCGAATACACCGCGCTGCAGATGAAAAAGGCCGTGGTCGGCCACGGCCGCGCGGCCAAGAGCCAGGTGCAGGAGATGGTGCGGCGCCTGCTCCAGCTGCCGGGCCTGCCCGGCACCGATGCCGCCGACGCGCTGGGCCTGGCCATCACCCACGCGCACGCCGGAGCGGCCATGGCGCGCGTGAGCGAGGTGACCGCCCTGCACCGGCGCCAGCATGCGATGTACAAGGGCGGACGCAGCTATTGAGGGCGGCCCCCCGTCCGGGGCTCCGACCCGGCTGCTGCCGGAACGCTTCTCTGACCACCGCGCGGAAAGGGGCGCACTCTTTTAAAAATAGCGCTGAACGCAACACCTTGCCGCGTTCCGCGTGCATGCCAGACCGACCCGGGGATATCATTGTCTCGTCACGCCAACACCACCCTTGTCCACGATGACCTGCGCCACCCATGCAAATCCGGCTCCTGACGGAACTCTGGAGCGCCTGCCGTTTTCCGTACGCGTGGTGAGCGACGCGCAAGCGCTGCAAAAGGCCGTGCACATACGTCACCTGGCCTACGCGCGCCACGTGCCCGGCCTGGCAGACGCTCTGCTCGAGCCCGAGCAGGCCGACTTCTCCACCAGCTCCGTGGTGCTGCTGGCCGAGTCTCGCCTCGATGGCTCTGCCCTGGGCACCATGCGGATACAGACCAACGCCAACGGACCGCTGGCGCTGGAGCGGTCACTGGCGCTACCGGACGCACTGGGCAACAGCGTGCTGGCCGAGGCCACGAGGCTCGGCGTGTCCGAAGGCCGCGTGGGCACCCTGGTCAAGACCGCGCTGTTCAAGGCCTTCTACCTGTACTGTCTGCGCAACGACGTGGACTGGATGGTCGTCGCAGGGCGCGCGCCCGTGGATCGCCAATACCGGCGCCTGCTGTTCGACGATGTGTACCCCGATCTGGGCTACATCCCGCTGCGCCACGCGGGCAACCTGCCGCACCGCGTCATGAAATTCGAAGTACGCACGGCACAGGAGCGATGGGCTGCAGTGCGGCATCCAATGTTCAAATTCATGGTCGAGACGCACCACCCCGACATCGTCCTGGAAGTGCCGCGCGCACGCCACGACTGGGTCCGGACCGCAACGGCGACCATTCCCATGCTGCTGCCGCCCCCGGCACGACTGATGTAGGCCTCAGTGCTTCGCAAGGCCTGGTGGCGCATCGCTGAGCGACAGCGGCGCAGCCCAGCCTTGCAGCAGCAGGGCATGCAGCAGCCCCGGATCGCTCACGAAATCCGCTGCCGAGCGCGCGGCAAGAATGCGCTCCGGCGCTTGCGGCCGGGCGATGGCGAAGCCCTGCACATAGTCCACGCCGATGTCCGCGAGGGTCTGTACCGTGGCGCTGTCCTCAGCCCATTCCGCGATGACCTTCATGCCCAGGTTGCGCGCCAGTCCGACGATGGCCTCCACGATGGCCACGTTGGCCGGGTGCTCGTTGATGTTGACGACGAAGCTGCCGTCGATCTTGACCAGATCGCCCTTGAGCTGCTTGAGGTACGAAAACGAGGTGTACCCCGCACCGAAGTCATCGAACGCCACCTTGGCACCCAGGTCATGCACCTGGGCGATGAAACGCCGCGTGTTCTCGAGGTCATGCAGAGCCACGCTCTCGGTGATTTCCAGGCACAGGCGCGACACCACGTCGCCGTAGGCCTGCAGCATCTGGACGGCATCCTGCAGAAAATTCTCGTCATTGAGCGAAGCGCCGCTGAGGTTCATGCAGATGAAGCGCGTCAGCTCCAGGTCGGCCTGGTGCTCGCGCATCCATACGAGGGTCTGGCGCAGCACCCAGCGATCCACCTGCCCCATGCAGCCGCTGTTTTCCGCCGCCAGGATCAACCGCGGCGTGGGCACCAGCTCGCCATCGACGCCGCGCATGCGCAGCAGCACCTCGAAATTGAGCGACTGATCCGGCTGGGCCAGCGACATGATGGGCTGCATCTCCAGATACAGGCCCTGCAGCTCGTCCGATGCCGCGAGGTGGCTGGCCAGGGCAATCTCTGCCTCGTGCTCGCGCAGCGCCCGCGAGTCATGCTCGAATACCACCAGGTGGCTGCCACGGCTGATCTTGGCCTCGCGGCAGGCGCGATTGGCAGTCGACACGGCCTCCTCGACGGAGCCGACCCGCGCCGCGTCGATCAGCCCCACGGAGCCGCGCACGTGAAAGGACCGATCGCCCACACGATAGGGCCTGTCGCCTATCTGCCTGACGATATCCTGGCAAAGCGCCGTGGCCCGTGCCAGGCTCGTGCCCGGCATCAGAAGGATGAACTCGTCGCCACCCATGCGCCCCATCCGCATGCCGCCCGTCAGCAGCCCGGTGACGCGGGCACAGACCTGACGCAGCACCTCGTCGCCGGCGTAGTGGCCGAACAGCTCGTTCATCAGCTTGAAACGATCCAGATCCAGATAGGCCAGCGCAAGCGTCGTATCCGCGCGCGCCGACTGCAGTGCCCGCTCGAGTTCGGCGCGGATGCCGTCGCGGTTGAATACCTGGGTCAGCGGATCGTGGTCGGCCAGGAAGCGCAGGCGCTCCACGGCCAGGGAGCGCTCCGTCACATCCTGCAGGGAGCCCTCGACGCGATCTTCCGAGCGGATCGCATTGACGAGATAGCGGCGCGCCGGGGCCCCGTCCGCGTCCGTCCGGCCCGAAAGCTCCAGCTCCACCTCGGACCGGCTGCTCAGGGACTGCAGCACCTGCTGCCACCCTAAGGATGCGAAGTGGTCATCCCAATGGTTGCGGCCTCCCGTCAGCACGCCCGGGCCCAGCGCCGCCCGCAGCGCGGGGTTGGCGGCAATGAAGCGTCCCGTCAGATCCAGCGTGAACAGCCCCAGCGGCATCTCCTCATAGTTGTGGGTCAGCTGGGCCTGCGCCTGCACCCGTTGCTGATGCTCCTGACGCAGCTGCGCGCCAATGGCCATGGAAGCCAGCAGGCTGGATGCCAGCGCCGCCGTCACGCTGTTGATCGAACCGATCCATGCCTTGATGCCCCAGGCTGCGGCCACGACCTCGTACATGCTCGATACCAACATCACAGCGATGGCAGCCCCGTACCAGGCAGCCACCGGCGAGCGCGTTATGACGACGATGCGCACGAGAACCGTCACCAACAGCAAGCTGCCCAACGCAGTGGCGACCCAGACCACGGGCAGAAACTGCGCAAAGGGCATCGTGACCGACAGTGCCAGCAACAGCACGCAACTCCAATGCACCCAGTCGAACACCTGCGGCTTGGCGCATTTGTGCATTTGATCGCGGAACAACGCGCGAAAAAGCTGAAAGGTCAGGGTGTAGAGCAATGCAATCGTCACCATGCGCACGCTCACCAGCCATTCCACCGGTATGTCGTGCCCCAGCCACTGCCGATCCCAGCCCGCCGATAGCGCCCCCATGCGCAGGTTGATCAGCAGCCACACCCCGAACAGCACATAAGTGGCATTGCGGTTGATGAGCGCCGTCATGAGCACGAACAGCGCCAGCATCAGAATCCCGCCCTCGAGCAGGCCTGTATCACGTTCGAAGGACCGCGTCGCCGCCTGCAACGCGCTTTCATCCCACTGCAGCGTCATCAGGCGCGCAGGCCCGACGAAACGGGCCTGACACAGAACCGAGGCGCCAGAGGACAAGCCTTGCAGGCGCATGCCGAAACCGCCGCGCGAATCGAACAAACGGCCGCTGTGGCCATTCAGCCCCCCCTCCCCCAGGGGGGCCAGTTCGCTACCGCCCCAGCAGGCCAGCCGGACCAGGTGCCGCGAGGGGAATTCGATGGCCGCCGGCCGCCCGGACTGCGCCGCGGGTACGGCAAACTCGAACCAGAACGGCGTTTCCTTCAGCCGGGTGTCGTACCGCAGGACGGGTGCCTGCTCGCGCAGTGCCGCCAAGGCCTTTTCCGGGCCGAGGCTGGCGCTGGCGTCCTCGACCACGCGCATCGCCACGGGTACGGGCTCATCGTAGGCATAGTGCGACTCCCAGGTGAACAGAGCCATTGCCGACAACACCAGGATCGCCACCGGCAAGACGCCGACGAGCAGCCAGGACAAGGCGCGGTCAGACACGCCTTGCCAAGAGCTCCCCAAGGACGATGCAATGGTGTTGGTTAGTGACTTCATGGCGACCAGCCAGTGGTTTATAGACCCTGCGTGGTGAATTCAAACGAGCATCAGTGCCCCCAAATGCCCTCTTTTTGACATATCGGCCCATTCGGCAATAACTTGAGTGAAGACTTCAGGAAAGTGACCCACCACCGTGAGCGGATTCGAGTTGGCCACCAGGCGCACGCTGTCGGGGCGTTGAAAAGCGCAGCAGCAGCAACCCGACGCCCACTGATCTGCGCCGGATCGCAATCATCGTGATCGACAGCCGTCGCCACGCCGCCACGCCGGCGGCCACTTCCAGCCACTTCGCTGGGGGCGACAAGGACATCCCGCGGTGTACGGGAGCGGGCGCAGCTACCGGGCCAGACCCCGCTGCGTCGCGCCGGGGCCTGGCACCGGCGACATCACTGGCTCAGGATGATCTGGACGATCACCCCGGTGGCAATGGCCACCAGCAGGTAGTCCGCGCCGTACTGCACCCAGTGGTAGCCGCGTGGCGGCCGGCCCAGGTGGTGCGCGTGCCAGTCGTTGACCACGTAGTGGCGGGTGCGGTACATGGGCGGCACGCGGTCGCCCTGGTGCCAGCGGCGGTCCGGCCCCGCGCCGCGCATCGGGCCGTGCGCCTGGGGCGGCCCCGGCGGCCGGTGCTGCATCTGGGCCGGCGGACGCTGGGCAGGCGGGCGCTGGCCCGGATTGCGGCGCGGATCATTGCGTGGGTCGTTGCGCGGCTGCGCCTGCGCGCCGATGGTGGTCAGGCCCATCGCCAGCGCGGCGCAGGCAACGGTCCATGCGCGGCGCCGCGTGAGCATGGCGCCGCGGGGGGATGTGGAAGCGGTTGCAGGCATGTCGAGCCCCTTCGGGTAGTGGATACGCCCCTGATGATGCGCCGCACGGCGCGCCACCGCCGCCCCTTTTACCGACATTTGCCGACATTTGCCGGGGCATTACGGCTGCTTTGCATTCGCCGCGCCGGGAAGGTCAGGCGCCCTGCGCGATCTGCCTGAGCGCCTGCTCGAAGACCTCGACCGGCTGGCCGCCGGAGATCAGGTGGCGCTCGTTGACGATCACGGCGGGCACCGAGTGGATGCCCAGGCCCTGCCAGCGCTGCTCGTCGCGGCGCACGGCGGCGGCGTACTCGTCGCTCTCCAGGATGGCGCGGGCGCGCTCCGTGTCCAGCCCCAGCCCGCCCACGATGCGCAGCAGCGTGGCGTGGTCGGAAGGGTTCTGCCCCTCGGTGAAATAGGCCGAGAGCAGCGCGTGCTTGAGCGCGCGCTGCTGGCCCTCGGCACCCTCTTCGCCCAGCCAGTGCAGCAGCCGGTGCGCATCGAGGGTGTTCCAGACGCGCGTGCGCTGGCCGAGGTTGAAGACGAAGCCCACCTGCGCGCCGCGCTCGGCGATGGCCGCACGCGTCTGCGCCAGCTGCTCCGCGGTGCGGCCGTATTTCTCGCGCACGTGCTCCTCGTGGTCCTGCCCCTCGGGGCCCATGCGCGGGTTGAGCTCGAAGGGCTGGAAGTGCCAGTCCAGCCGCACCTCGCCGGCCAGCCGCTCGGCGGCCTGCTCGAGCGCGTGCAGGCCGATGGCGCACCAGGGGCAGACCACGTCGGAGACGAAGTCGATCTTGAGGGTCACGGGAGTGGTCATGGTGCAGGGCTCTCTTTCAGGGATTGGCGCAGCTCGGTCTTGAGCACTTTGCCATAGGCGTTCTTGGGCAGGCTCCGGACCCAGCGGTAGACCTTGGGCCGCTTGAAGCGCGCGATGTGGGCCAGGCACAGCGCATCGAGCTCCCCGTCGGGCACCGGCGCGCCATCCGCCACGAGGAAGGCGACGACGATCTCGCCCCAGTCGGCGTCGCGCCGGCCCACCACCGCCGCCTCGCTCACGCGCGGGTGCAGCAGCAGCACCTCTTCCACCTCGCGCGGGTAGATGTTGGAGCCGCCGGAGATGATCACGTCCTTGCTGCGGTCGCGCAGCGTGAGAAAGCCGTCGGCGTCCAGGCTGCCAACGTCGCCGGTGTGCAGCCAGCCGCCGCGCAGCGTCTCGCGGCTGGCCTCAGGGTTGTTCCAGTAGCCGGCCATCACGGTCTCGCCGCGCACGATCACCTCGCCCATCTCGCCCACGGGCAGGTCCTGGTCCTGGCCGTCGACCACGCGCACCTGCACGCAGGCGTGGGCCACGCCCACCGAGGCGATGCGCTCCTGCCAGCGCGGGTGCTCCCGCTCCACCAGGTGCTCGCGGGCGAGCGCGGTGATGGTCATCGGCGATTCGCCCTGGCCGTAGATCTGCACGAACTTCTGCCCCATCACGTCGATCGCGCGGCGCAGGTCGTCGACGTACATCGGCCCGCCGCCGTAGACGATGGTCTTGAAGCCCTCGCCGCCCTGCCCCGCCTGCTGCAGGTGCGCCACCAGCCGGTGCACCATGGTGGGCGCGGCGAAGAGCGACAGGCGCCCGACCGAGCGCGCCAGAGCGGCCAGCTCCGCCGGATCGAAGCCGCCCGACTCCGGCACCACGTGGCGCGCGCCGCGCAGCAGGTGCACGTAGTTGTACAGGCCCGCGCCGTGCGACATCGGCGCGGCGTAGACCATGGCGTCGCGCGCGTCGACCTCGTCCACGTCGGTGAAGTAGGCCATGGTCATGGCCAGCAGGTTGCGCTGCGTCAGCATCACGCCCTTGGGCCGCCCGGTGGTGCCCGAGGTGTAGAACAGCCACGCCAGGTCCTCGGGCGCCGCGTCGTGCAGCGGCAGCGGCGCACCCTGCGCCGCGGCCTCCCACGCACTGCTGCCCAGCACCAGCAGGCGGGCCGGGTCGGCCCCGGCCTCGCGCGCCGCGCCCTCCAGCTCGGGCGAGGCGCAGACCACGCGCGCGCCGCTGTCCTGCAGCACGTAGGCCAGCTCCCTGGGGTGCAGCTTGTAGTTGACCGGCACCGCGGCGGCGCCGCACCAGTGGATGGCATGCTGCGCCTGCAGGTAGGCCGGGGCGTTGGCGCCGTAGATGGCCACGCGGTCGCCGGGCCGCACGCCCAGCGGTTCGCGCAAATGCCGCGCCAGGGCGGCCACGCGCGCGGCGAGCTGGCGGTAGTCGTGCAGCACCCGCGCGCCGTGCAGCAGCGCGGGGCGCTCGGGACAAAGCAGCGCGCTGCGCCGCAGGAGCTGGGAGATGTTCATGGGACGGGCCGGGTCGAAGCCTCGACTATAGGAGCGCCGGCCGGCGCGCGCTGCCTCACGCCCGCGCCGCGCACCTCGAGCTGCAGCGCGTCGAGCACCTCGCCGCCCGCGCCCAGCAGCTCCACGCGATGGCGCCCCGGCCAGGGCAGCCAGGCCCAGCGCGCGCCCCGGCCCGCGGGTTTGCCGTCGATGCGCCAGGCGAGCCGCCCGCCGCCCGCCGCCTCGAACCAGACCCGCTGGTGCGCCGGCGGAATGTCCGGGTCGAGCGCCAGGATGGTGCCGGGCGCCGGGGCCAGGATGCGTGCCGCGGGCATCGCATCGGACCGACGATGATTTGCATCATTTCGGCCTCCAGCGCTTTCTGGATCAGCGCTGGCAGCTCCTGATTTCATTGCAATCACCGCCTGCTCGGTGCCCCGCACGAACCACTCCTGGCGCACGCCCTGCGGCGCGCCGGCGCCGTCGAAGCGCACGCGCTGGCGCACCACGCCCGCGGGCGGCCGGGGCGCGCGGCTGGCCTCTCGCCGGTGCAGCCAGCCCATCACGTCGGCCCAGATGGGCGCGGCGCCGCTGGTGCCGCTGACCTCGTGCATCGCGCCGCCCGCCGCGTTGCCGACCCAGACGCCGACGGTATAGCGCTGCGACCAGCCGATGGCCCAGTTGTCGCGCATGTCCTTGCTGGTGCCGGTCTTGACGGCCGACCAGAAGCGCGTGCCGAGCACGCTGTCCGACCCGAAGGTGGGCACGCGGGCGTTGGCGTCGGACAGCACGTCGCCGACGATGAAGGCGGCCGCCTCGGGCAGCGCCTGCACCGGCCGCACCGCCGGCTGGCCCAGGCGCAGCGCCACCGGCGCGGCGCGCCCGCCATTGGCCAGCGCGCGGTAGGCGTTGGCCAGGTCGAGCAGCCGCACCTCGCTCGAACCCAGCGCCAGGCTGTAGCCGTAGTAGCCGCCCGATTCGGCCAGCGAGAGGCCGAGCGCCTGCAGCTGCGCGAAGAAGGCATCGGGCGAGACCATGACCAGCGTGCGCACCGCCGGCACGTTGAGCGAGGAGGCCAGCGCCGTGCGCACCGGGACCCAGCCCTTGAAATGCCGGTCGTAGTTCTGCGGGATGTACAGGCCGCTGGCGGTGGGAATCTGCGCCGGCGAGTCGTGCACCAGCGACGCGGCCGTCAGGCGCCGCTGGGCGATGGCCTGGGCGTAGAGGAAGGGCTTGAGCGTGGAGCCCGGCTGGCGCCGCGCGAGCACGCCGTCGACCTCGGCGGCGCGGCTGAGCGCGCCCGAGGAGCCGACCCAGGCCAGCACCTCGCCGCTGGCGTTGTCCAGCACCACGAGCGCACCGTCCTGCACGTTGCGCCCGCGCAGCTCGCGCAGGTGGCGCGTCAGCGTTTCGTTGGCAAAGCGCTGCAGGGGCGCGCTGACGGGCGAGCGCTCGCCCGGCGCCGGCCCGGCGCGCAGCCATTGGCGGGCGAAGTGCGGCGCCATTCCTTCGGAAGCATCGAACGCGCGCCGGGCGAGCGCTGCCTCGGTAAAGAAGTCCAGGGCGTCGCAGTCGGCGCCGGGCTGCATGTCCCGCAGCACGCCGCAGGCGCGGCGCGCCACCACGGCGGGCACGGCATTGGGCGCGCGCACCAGCGCCGCCGCCACCGCCGCCTCGCGCGCATCCAGGCCGTGCGCCGCCTTGCCGAACAGCGTGCGCGAGAGCGCGTCGATGCCGACGAGCTCGCCGCGAAACGGCACCAGGTTGAGGTAGGCCTCCAGGATCTGGTCCTTGCGCCAGCCGCGTTCGAGTTCGCGCGCCGCCAGCGCCTGGTCCACCTTGGTGGCCAGGCTGCGCCCGCCGCTGGCGCGCAGGTCGTCGTCGAGCAGGCCGGCGAGCTGCATCGTGATGGTGCTGGCGCCGCGCGTGCGCCGGTGCCACAGGTTGGCCCAGGCCGCGGCCGGGACCGCCGCCCAATCGACGCCGCTGTGCTGGTAGAAGCGCTGGTCCTCGCTCAGCACCAGCGCGTGGCGCAGCGCCGGCGACACATCGGCCAGCGCCAGCCACTGGCCGCTGCGCACGCTGACGTCGGTGCGCAGGCGCTGGATCACCTCGCCCTCGCGCGAGAGCACCAGGGTCTCGGACGAATGAAAGCCGGCGCGCACCGCCTCGAACGCGGGCAGCGCCGCCGCCTGCGCCGCCCATGCCGCGAGCCACGCGGCCAGCAGCCAGCGCGCGCGCCGCCTCATGCCAGCACCGGAGTGCCGCGCACCAGGGCCTCGAACTGCGCCACCGGCACCGGCTTGCCGAACAGGTAGCCCTGCCAGACGACGCAGCCGTGGCGCTGCAGGAAGGCGCGCTGCTCCTCGGTCTCCACCCCCTCGGCGATCACGCGCAGGCCCAGGTTGGTGCCCAGCGCGACGATGGTGCGCGCGATCGCGGCATCGTTCGGGTCGATGAGCACGTCGCGCACGAAGCTCTGGTCGATCTTGAGCTGGTCCAGCGGCAGGCGCTTGAGGTAGGACAGGGACGAGTAGCCGGTGCCGAAGTCGTCGAGCGCGAAGTCCACGCCGTAGGCCTTGAGCTGCGTCATCTTGGCGACCGTGTCCTCCACGTCCTGCAGCAGCAGGCCCTCGGTCAGTTCGAGCTCCAGCCGGCGCGCATCGGCGCCGCTGCGGGCCAGCGCCGCGAGCACCTGCGCCACGAAGTCCGCCTGGTAGAACTGGCGCGGGCTGATGTTCACCGCCAGGCTGAGCCGGGCCAGCCGCTGGTCCGCGGCCCAGGCGGCCAGCTGCCGGCACGCGGTTTCGAGCACCCAGTGGCCCAGCGGCAGGATCAGGCCGGTCTCCTCCGCCAGCGCGATGAACTGCGCGGGCGAGACGAAGCCATCGCGCGGATGGCGCCAGCGCACCAGCGCCTCCGCGCCGATGATGCGGTCCTCGTGCAGCTGCGCCTGGTAGAAGAGTTCGAACTGCTTTTGCTCGAGCGCGTCGCGCAGGTCCCGCTCGAGCTGCGCGCGCATGCGCACCCGCGCCTGGATCCGCGGGTCGTAGAAGCGCAGCGTGTCGCGCCCGGCCGCCTTGGCCTGGTACATCGCCATGTCCACCTGCTGCAGCAGGGTGTCCACGTTCAGTTCCTCGCCGCGGAAGACGGCGGCGCCCACGCTGGCCGTGGTGTGGCAGTGCTCCCCCGCGAGCATGAAGGGCGCGCGCAGCGCCGACAGGATGCGCTCGCCGACCTTGCGCGCGTGCGTGGTCGCGTCGTCGAGATTAGCGCTCAGGTCTCCCAGCACCAGCACGAACTCGTCGTCGCCGTGGCGCGCCAGCGTGTCCTGCGCCTGCGTGCAATCGCGCAGGCGCTGCGCGACCTGGCGCAGCAGCGCGTCGCCGTGCTCGTGGCCGCGGGTCTCGTTCAGGGTCTTGAAGTGGTCCAGGTCGAGCATCAGCAGCGCGCCGCACTGCGCGTCGCGCGCGCTGGCCGCCAGCGCATCGCCCAGGCGCTGCACCAGCAGGCGCCGGTTGGCCAGGCCCGTGAGCGGGTCGTAGGACGCCAGGTAGTTGATCTCGTCCTCGGCGGCCCGGTGCCGGCTCAGGTCTTCGAAGATGAACAGCTCGGTATCGGCAAACAGCACGCCGGAGATGGCGAACGGGCGCGCCACGCCGTCGGCGCAGTGGATCTCGTACTCGTCGCGGCCGATGGTGCCGCCGTGCGCGCGCGCGTGCCGGCAGCGCTCGCGCCAGAGGACGCGCGCGCGTTCGCGCGCCACGGGATCGGGGTGCGCCTGCACCCACCATTCGGCACCCACGGCGAGCGTGTCGGCGTCGTAGCCGGTGATCTCGACGAAGCGGCGGTTGCGGAACACGACGTTGACGCCGTTCTGCCAGACGATCACGCCCACGGGCAGATGGTCCAGGATGCTGCGCAGGCGCTGCTCGCTGGCCTGCAGCTCGTCGCGCATGCGCCGGCGTTCGGTGATGTCCTGGATCACGCCCACGTTGTGGCTGGGCGCCTGCCCCTGCCGCATGACGGGCGCGACGGTCAGGTCGATCCACACCACCGTCCCGTCCTTGCGCAGCAGGCGCTTTTCCATGTGGAAGGCGGACACCACGCCGCGCCGCAACTGCTCGCGCAGGGCCCGGTTGGGGGGATAGTCGTCCGGGTGCGAGATGGCGCGCACGTCCCGCTGCAGCATCTCCTCGCGCGTGTAGCCCAGGAGCTCGCAGAGCTTGCCGTTGACGCGCTCGAAACGCTCGGTGTCCATGTCGATCAGGGCCACGCCCACGGCGGTCTGGTCGAACATGGCGCGCAGGCGCTGCTCGCTGCCGCGCAGCGCCTCGCCCCACTCCGGCCCCAGCGCGCGCTGGCGCACCAGCAGCCCGGCGGCGAGCGCCAGCAGCAGCGACAGCGCCAGCCCGGTCTCGCCGATCCAGCGCGGCAGCAGGCGCTCGGTGCGGGACAGCAGCGACTGCGCGGGGGCATAGTCCAGGCGCCATTGCCGGCCATGCATCTCCAGCTCCCGCGCCACGGAGCCTGGCGCCGCGCCCGGCGGGGGCTCGGCGGGCGCCGCCTGCACGTCGCGCAGCCGCAGCGCGACGCCGCGCAGGAAGCCCGCGCCGCGCAGGGCATCGAGCATCTCGTCCAGCTGCACCGTGGCCGCCACGGTGCCGACGAAGCGCGGCGCGCCCGCCCCCGCCGCGGGCTCGTCGACGAACACCGGATAGTGCAGCGTGAATGTCCCGCCCCCGCCCGACGCCCGCGCCGCATCGATGGGCGCGGAGGCCACCGGCCGGCCGCTGGCGCGCGCGGCCAGCAGCGCCGCCAGGCGGTCGGGCCGCGCGCCCTCGTCCAATCCCCGGAGTCCCTCGTCGCCGCCGTCCCGCGACCACAGGCACTCGACGACGTAGCGCTCGGCCCCGGGGTGGGCGGCAGCGCCCTCCGCCGCGCGCCGTTCGGCCGGCACCCGGCGGGTGAAGCCCAGGTCGCGGATCTCCGGGTGGCGCCGCCGCACGCCGCGCTCGGCCGCCATGCGCTCGAACCGGCGGCAGTCGAGACCGGGGTCGACCCGGAAGAGATCGCGCAGGCCCGCGACCACCCCGGCATGGGCGTCCATGCGCCGTGCCAGCGCCGCGGTGGCGGCGTCGGCCGCGTCGTTCAGGCGCGCCTGCTCGACCCGCCCGAGGGCCGCGCTCTGCTGGCGCACCAGGCCCCAGGTCACCGCCAGGCCCGCCGCCAGCACGATGGCGGCAGCGATCCAGTGGGCAGAGGCACGCAGCGACGACACGGACATGCTTGGAGGTGTGGGCTGTCTTTTCAGGGTCCGAGAATACACACGACCGGCCGCGCGGAGGAAAGCGGCGGCACGCTATGGTTTCCAGGGCTCATGGCCGAGCACCCGCACCGGCGCGTTCGGCGTCTCGCCGAACATCTCGGGGGCGTACAGCGCCTCGACGCGGCTGGGCGGCACGGCGAAGCGGCCGGCATTGTTCAGCCGCACGGTGTACTGCAGCGTCGCCACGCCCTTGGGCAGGTACTCATAGTACGCGCGGTAGGCCTCGAAGGCGCGCTCCTCGAACGCGAGCCAGCCCGCGCCGCCGCCTTTCTCGCCGCGCGCGGCGATCTCGGAATCGCGCCCCAGGCCGCTGCCCAGGATGGTCGCGCCGCCGGGCACCGGGTCGGTCAGCACCACCCAGGTCATGTCGGTCTGCGCGTCGACCTCGAGCGTCACGCGCAGCACGTCGCCGCGCGAGTATTCCCCCGCGGGCAGGCTCTTGTCGGCCTGCTCGACGGGCGTGACCGTACGCCGGATCGCGTAGCCGGCGCTGAACGGCGCCTTGAGCGCCACCGCCGCCACCGACTGCAGCGTCAGCCAGGGCTTGCCCTGGCCCTGGTGCGCGACGAGCAGCTCGCCGCCGCCCGCCGCCTTGCCCCAGGGCAGGAACATGGTGTTGTGGACGTAGCGGCCCGGCGCGGCGGGCGCGCCGAACCAGGTGGACAGGTGCATCTCGCCGCCCTCGTCCCCGGCGCTTTGGCGCACCACCCTGGACCAGTCGACGCTGTCCCTGGCCTCGCCGAGCTGCGCGCGCGTGGTGCCGGCCACCGGCTCGGACTCGAACTTCGCGCTGAAGCGCTCGAGCGCCAGCAGGCCCCAGAGGTTGGCGGTGGTGGTGTGCCAGGCGCCGCCCTGCTGGCGCGCGATGAAGCCGCTCGCCAGGCGCCCCATGTCGCCGCGCCAATCGGGGTCGTCCATCACCGCGAGCATCAGGCGCGCCAGGTTCACGTCGCCGTTCTGCATCAGCCACCACCAGTAGTCGCTCTGTTCGGTGCCGAAGGCCGCGCGCGTGCCCTGCCACGACAGGCGCGCGCGCAGGATCTGCAGCGCCTCCTGCAGGCGCTGCTCGCGCTGGGGCACGTCCTTGACGCGCTGCAGGATGCCGACCCAGTCGATCACCGCGTGCGTCGGCCACTGGTTGGGCGCGACCGTCAGGCTCGCGAGCCAGCGCGCGTCGGCCTGGCCGTAGCGCGAGAGCGCCTCGATCGCGGCGAGCTTGCGCATGTCGAGGTCCTTGCGCGGGCTCCAGAAGCGGCGCTCGATGCGGCCCTCGACGAAGGCCGCCAGGCCGCGCAGCATCGCCTCGCGCGGCTCGTCCGGGAGGGCGAACGCGGGATGCAGGCGCGCCGCCTCGTGGCTGCTGGCGAGCAGGTAGGCGGTGAGCGTGTCGCTGCCGCGGCGCCCCTCGCCCGCGCGCGGCGGGAAGTAGCTCGCCAGGCCGTCCTCGTCCAGATAGGTCGGCAGCTGCGCCACCAGGGTCTGCCAGGCCTTGGCGTCGTCCATGCCGATGGCCTTGCTGGCCTTCTGCTCGAGGCAGGCGAAGGGGTAGTTGGCCCACCAGTCGCGCACGCCGGGCAGGCCTTCGGCGAGCCTGGGCTGCAGCGCGAGCCTGAGGCCGCCGCGGCCCGGCAGCGCATCCCGCGGCGCGGCGACGGAAACCTCCACGCTGCCATCGACCTGCACCAGCGTGGCCTGCCGCACCGTCAGCGGCACGGCCGCGATCAGGCGCTGGCTCAGCTTGAGCGCGTCGCGCGCGCCGCCCAGCGTGTCGCGCGCCTCGATCTCCCAGAGCAAGGCCTGGGCGCGGGTCTGCGCCAGCTGCTCGGGGGCGGTCACGTCCCACGCCACTTCGCGGGCCTCGCCCGCCGGAATGTCCAGCGTCTGCCGCTCCAGGCGGAGCAGGGTGGCGCGCGGCGCCACCTCGACCCGCATCGCCTTGGCCGAGGTGTTGCGCAGCGTGATCTGCGCGCGGAATGCGTCCCCCTCGCGCACCAGCGGCGGCAGGCCGCTGATGATCTGCAGGTCCTGCGTCGCGCGGATGCTGGTCTTGCCGGTGCCGAACAGCCCCAGGCCGCTGTCGGCCACGGCGACGATCTCGAAGGTGGTCAGCGCGTCGTTCAGCGGCACCTCGACCTGCGCCTGGCCGTTGGCGTCGAGCTCGACCACCGGCTTCCAGAGCAGCAGCGTGTCGAGCAGCTCGCGCGCCGGCGCACGGCCGCCGCCGCCGCCGGCGGGCACGGCCTTCCTGCCGTAGTGGCGCCGGCCGATGATCTCCATCTGCGCCGTGGCGGTGGAGACGCCCCAGGCGCGCCGCCGCAGCATGGCGTCGAGCAGGTTCCAGCTGGCGTTGGGCATCAGTTCGAGCAGCGCCTTGTCCACCGCCGCCACGGCCACCTCGGCGTGCGCGGCGGGCTTGCCGTCGGGCAGCACGGCGGAAATCGTCACCCGCGCCTTGCCGCGCACCGGGTAGCTGGCCTTGTCGGCCGCCACCTTGACCGCGATCCGGTGCGCCTTCGCGCCCACGCGCAGCTCGGCGGCGCCGAGGCGGTAGGCGGGCCTGGAGAGGTCGACCATCGCGGTCGGCGCGACGTACTCCTTGCCCTCCGTGCGGAAGGCGCGCCACCAGTCGCGCGGCGACTTGAAGCCCCAGGTGAAGAAGCTGTACCACGGCACCTCGCGCAGGCGCCCGCGCACCACCAGCGCACTCACGTAGACATTGGGCGCCCAGGCCTCGTCGATCCTGAGCTCTATCGTCGGGTCCTTGCCGTCGAGCTCCATGACCCGGGTGGACATCACGCCCTCGCGCTCCACGCTCACCAGCGCCGTGGCGTGGCGGAACGGCATGCGCACCTGCAGCCGCGCGGTCTCGCCGGGCTGGTAGCTTTTCTTCTCGGGCAACAGGTCGATGCGGTCGTGGTCTTCGCCGCCGAACCACAGCTCGCCCTGGCGCGTGATCCAGACCGTGGTGGCGGCCTGCGCCTCGTTGCCGGCCTTGTCGCGCGCGGTGGCCACGAGCTGCACCTCGCCGGGCTGCTCCAGCCTGGCCTCGCACAGCAGCAGGCCGCGGCTGTCGCTGGTGCCGCTGCAGACCGTTCCCAGGTCTTTGGTCTGCTTGCGGTTGTCGTAGCTGTAGAAGCCGCCGACCATGCGCTTGCGGCTGGTCGTGGTGCTGCGCGCAATGGCCTGCACCGAGACCGGCACGCCCGCCTGCGCCTTGCCGTCGAGCGACAGCGCCAGCGCCTGGAAGCGCACCCGGTTGCCGCCGGAGACCCAGCCTTCGGTCTTGATGCCCGCGATCACCGCCGCCGGCCAGAGCGGCTGCGTGCTGCGCAGCGTCTGCACCTCGCCGTTGGGGTCGGCGTAGGTCGCTTCGAGCACCAGCTCCTGCGCCCGCCGCGCGGCGGGCAGCGGCTCGATCGTCAGCTGCCCCGTGCCGTGGCCGTCGAGCGTGAGCGGCAGCTTGTCGGCCACCACGCGCGCCTCCTGCGCCTGGCTGTCCGGATTGGGCTCCTCCTCATCGTCGGCCGACTCCTGCCCGTCGTGCTCCTGCGGGAGGCCGAAGCTGAACTCGCCGAAATCGTCGAACTGCAGCGACTTGCCGCGCACCATGGCGGAGACGCGCACCGGCAGCCCCGCGGCCGGCCCGCCCGCGACGTAGCCGACCTGGACGGCAGTGGCCAGCTTGCGCGCCTGCACCAGCGCGCCGGACTGGGCCGGGGCGATGCGGCCCTCGAACACCGGCAGGCGAAACTCCTCGACGCGAAAGCTCCCGGTCTCCAGGCTCTGCTCTCCCCTGGGTGCCTGCAGGCTCACCTGGTACTCGCCCAGCTTGGCGGCGGGCGGCACCTGGAATTCGCTGGCCGCGCTCAGGCCCCCGGTGGGTGTGCGCCGCCACTTCAGCGGCTGCCTGAACTGCTGGCCGCTGCCCACGTGGGTGACGACCAGTTCGCCCGGGCGCCGCCCGGGCAGCGCGAAACCCTGGCCGGTCTCGAGGCGCAGCAGGTGCTTCATCGACACCGTCTCGCCCGCGCGCAGCAGCGTGCGGTCGAACACCGTGTGCGCCACCTCGTCCGGTCGGACGGCGTCGTTGGTCGGCAGGTTGAAGCGCCAGGGCTCTATGCCGCGCTGCCAGTCGCTCCAGACGAAGGCCAGTTCATCCTGCGCGCGCGCGCTCACGAAGTAGGCGCGGCGCCATTCGTCCTGGCCGCACGCGGGCGGCTCGGGCGAGAGGCCGGACAGCCGGGCCACGCCGTCGGCGCCGGTGGTCGCGCGCGCCAGCTCCCTGCCGCCGCAGTCGCTGACGCGCACCGTCGCGCCCGCCACCGGCCGGCCCTGGTCCAGCGTGGTGACCCAGGCCAGCGCGTTCTCGCGCCCGAGCTTGAAGTGCACGCCCAGGTTGGTCACGAGCGCGGTGGTGCGCACGTACATCGTGCGCGGCTCGCCATAGCGCGCATCGAGCAGCGCGCCGCCCAGCAGGGGCGAGGCGATCTCGACCACGTTGAAGCCGGCAGGCAGCGGGATGCCGACCACCTCGAAGGGGCGCGGGTCCTTTTCGTCCGCCCCCGGCAGGCGCAGGCTCCGGACGCCGCTCCTGCCGGCGAGCAGCGAGACCATGCGCGCCTGCACGTAATGCGCCTCGTCGACGCCCGCGCCCTCCTCGCCCTTGCCGCGCCGCATCGGGGCGGGCAGCGGCGCCCTGGCCTCGTCCTGCGCTTCGTCGCGGCCGATCCAGGAGCGCTCGAAGCGCTCGACCCGGCGCAGCCAGCCGATGATCTCGGCATCGCTCGTCGGCGTCAGCGTGCTCACCCGGCCCGCCTCGGCGCCCGGCTGCAGGCCCTGCACCTGCAGCCGCGGCTCCACGCGGCGCAAGGTGACGGGCAGCAGCGCCGGGCCGTCCGGCCCCTCGGCGAAGCGCTCGACGATGCCGAACGGCGCGGCGGCGAACTTGGCGAGCGCGGGCATCGGCCCCGTCGCCACCTTGAGCGGGAAGCTCGCGCCGTTGGCCAGGGCCCTGCCCGAGGCATCCTGGAAATGCGCCGGCAGCTCGAACACGTACGCGGTCTCGGGCGCCAGGGGGCCGGCGAACTCGACGGCATCGACCAGGTCGTCGGCCGCGCCCTCTTCCGTCCACTTCGGCGCCAGGGCCTGGTCCGCGCCCTTGAGGCGGATGGCGGCCGCCAGCTTGCGCGCCACCGGCGCGCTGAACGCCAGCCGCATCGGCCGGATCGGCAGGCACGCGGCCTGGGCGTTTTCCCGCTCGCAGGAAAACTCCGCGCTGAACGGCTGGCGCACCTCGTACCGGAAGCGCCTGGCCACGCGGTTGGCCACGCCGCTGGGCGTCGCCACGCCCTGGTCGAAGACGAGCTGCAGGCTGCTGCCCGCGGTTGCCCGGCGGGCGCAGGCCAGCGTCGGGTAGCGCAGCGGCTCCCGGGCGGCGTCCTGCGCCAGGCCGCGCGCGCGCAGCAGCGCCTCGCGCTCCTGGCCTTCGACCAGGCGCACCGGCACCCGCTCGCCCACGTCTTCCAGGTCGCACCAGACGTGCTCGCGCACGCTGGCCTGCGTGGCCGCGCCGCTGAGCCGCAGCATGAAGTACTGCTCCTCCTCGATCGTGCCGTAGCCCGACGGCCAGACCCGCTGCACGAAGGGTCCGCCAGTATTGAATCGATAGCTGCTGGCGCCCGTCCAGCTTGCGCCGGATGGCAATTTGAAGTCCGGTCTTGGGGTGATCTCGCAACGCACGCCCGGCGGCAAGTCCTGCACGAAGTCGTAGGCCCACCGGCGCTCGTCCAGCCAGCGCCCCTGGCCCCGCGCGGCGCCGGCGTCGCTGCAGTTCACCGCGAAGGGCGCGGGCGCCCCGGGATCACCCATGCGCACGGCAGGGGCATCGAAGCGGACCACCACCTGGCGCACCTGCGCCACTTCGCCCTGCGGCGAAACGCCGGCCACGCCCAGCGCCCACGCGCCGCCGGCCGCGAGCAGCAGTGCCAGGGCCCCAATGCCCCGTATGGCGATGCGTTTGTCGTGCATTTTTTCCCTCCAACCCCTCGTTGCTGCCGATAGACTGTATACGGAGAATTCGCGATACCGACCACGGCGGCCTGCCCGCCCCGCACCACCATGCCATCCCGCAAACGCCGCACCGGCTGACGACAGCACCATGCCAACACGATTCAACGTCCGGTTTGGCCAGGAGCTGTGCGACATGCTGCATGCGGAACTGGCGCTGGTGTGCAATTTCATGGACCCCTCGGGGCGCATCGTCGCGTCCAGCGAGCGCGCGCGCATCGGCCAGACGCACGCCATCGCGCAGCGCATCATGCAGGGCGAGATGGACGAATACAGCGTCAGCCCCGAAGAGGCGGCGCGCTCGGGCGTGATGCGCGAGGGCATGCTCACCGCGATCGACCTGAACGGCCAGCGCGTGACCTGCTTCACCATCGCGGGGCCGCTGCTCACGGTGCGCCCGCTGGCGCGCATCGTGCGCTTTTGCGTCGTCGCCCTGCTGCAGATGCGGCAGGAGCAGGCCGCGGCCTCCGCGGCGCGCGAAGAGACTGCCGCCGCCCCGGGCGCGGCCACCCCCGCGACCCGGCTGTCGCAGCTGCTGCGCGACGCCGGCCAGACGGTGGGCTTCAGCCTGGCGCGCCTGCACCAGACCATCGAGCACGTCGACCAGGGCATGGCGCTGCTCGACCGCGAGCTGCGGCTCGTGGTCTGGAACCAGCGGTTCCTCCAGTTCGCGTCCTGGCCGCCGGAACAGGACTGCCAGGGCCTGCCGCTGCAAACCTTCATTGCCCACTTCGTCGCGCACCACGGCACCGACGACGCGGCCACCCGGGCGCGGGTGGCGCAACGGATCGAGCGGCTGCGCCAGGGCAAGTGCAACGACTTCGAGTTCACCACGCGCGACGGGCGGGTGCTGGCGGTGGCCGACCGGCCACTGCCCGAGGGCGGCGCGGTCCTGACCTACGCCGACGTGACCGAGAGGCACCACAGCGCCACCGCCCTGCGCCAGGCCGCGACCTTCTTCGACAACAGCGCCGAGGGCATGGCGATCACGCACACCGACGGCACCATCATCACGGTGAACCGCGCGTTCACCACCATCACCGGCTACGAGGCCGGCGAAGTCGTCGGCACCGACCTGCACGCGCTCGAGTCGCCCCGCCACGGCCCGCACCCGCGCACCGAGCCGGAGCAGACCCTGCTGCGGCGCGGCCGCTGGCAGGGCGAGGTCTGGAACCAGCGCAAGAACGGCGAGGCCTACCCCGTCTGGCTGTCCATCGTCGCCGTGCGCGACCCGCAAGAGCGGGTGACGCACTACGTCGCCACCTTCTCCGACATCACCCAGAAAAAGCAGAACGAGGAGCGCATCCAGCAGCTGGCGTTCACCGACCCGCTCACCCGGCTGCCCAACCGCCGCCTGCTGTTCGACCGGCTGGAGCACGCGCTGGTCGTGAGCGGGCGCAACCGGCGCCTGGGCGCGCTCTACTTCATCGACATCGACAACTTCAAGAGCCTGAACGACACCCGCGGCCACTACATCGGCGACCTGCTGCTGCAGCAAGTGGCCCGGCGCCTGACGGACTGCACGGGCGACGGCGACACGGTCGGGCGGCTCGGGGGGGACGAGTTCGTCGTGCTCGTCGAAGGCCTGGAGCCCAACCCGCTGCAGGCCATGGCACAGGCCGAGGCCATGGGCTCGACCATGCTCCGGGAGCTGGGCGAGCCCTATGCGCTGCAGGGCAGCGTGCACCACCACAGCGCCAGCATGGGCGTGGCCCTGTTCGGCCAGGCGCCCACGTCGGTCGACGAGCTGCTCAAGCACGCCGACATGGCGATGTACCGCGCCAAGGCCTCGGGGCGCAACACGCTGTGCTTCTACGACCCCGAGATGCAGTCGGCGCTGGACACCCGCGCGGCGATGGAGGCGGCCATCCGCGAGGCGCTGGAGCGGCGCGAGTTCGAGCTGCACTACCAGCCGCAGGTGGACCACCTCGGCACGGTCATCGGTTTCGAGGCGCTGGTGCGCTGGCGCAAGGGCGACGGCAGCCTGGTGGCGCCCGGCGCGTTCATCCCGCTGGCCGAGGACACCGGCCTGATCCTGCCGCTCGGGCGCTGGGTGCTGGAAGAGGCCTGCCGCCAGCTGGTGGCCTGGGCCGGCCAGCCGGCGTACGCGCAGCTGGACATCGCGGTGAACGTGAGCGCGCGGCAGTTCCACCAGGCGGACTTCGCCGACCAGGTGCTCGACGTGCTCGAGGCGACCGGGGCCGCGCCCGAGCGCCTGAAGCTCGAACTGACCGAGAGCCTGCTGATCGACGACATCGAGACCGTCATCGCCAAGATGCAGACGCTGCAGGCCAGCGGCGTCGGCTTCTCGCTCGACGATTTCGGCACCGGCTATTCCTCGCTCGCCTACCTCAAGCGCCTGCCGCTGGACCAGCTCAAGATCGACCAGGGCTTCGTGCGCGACGTGCTCGTCGACGCCAACGACGCCGCGATCGCGCGCATGGTGGTGGCGCTCGCCGACAGCCTCGGCCTGCAGGTGATCGCCGAGGGGGTGGAGACGGCCGAGCAGCGCGACTTTCTGCTGCAGCACGGCTGCCACGCCTACCAGGGCTATCTCTTCAGCAAGGCGCTGCCGATCGACGCGCTGCAGGCGTGGATGGCGGGGCGGGCACAGGCCTGACCCCCTCGCCGGCCCCGGGCCATCCGGGGCGGCGTTTCGCGCAGATTTTCAAGTGTTTTCCGGCATTTGCGCAGGCGCAGCAAGCGCCAGGTGCTACGCTTTTGGATGCAATCCCAAACGCGCATGGTGGCGCGCGATCTGCGCGCGCACCTGCGCGGGCGCGGTGCCGCCCAGCGTGCCGCGGGCGTTCAGCGAACCTTCGAGGCTGAGCACGTCGAACACGTCCGCCCCGATGGCCGGGTGAAAGCCCTGCAGCGTCGCCAGCGGCAGCGCGGACAGGTCCACGCCCTGCGCCTGCGCCGCCTTCACCGCGTGCGCCACGGTCTCGTGCGCATCGCGGAACGGCAGGCCCTTCTTGACCAGGTAGTCGGCCAGGTCGGTGGCGGTGGCGTAGCCCTTCATCGCCGCCGCGCGCATGGCCTGCGCGTTCACCGTGATGCCGCCTTCCTTGGCGCCGGTGGCGGGATTCACCTGCCCGCCGATCATCTCGACGAAGATGCGCAGCGTGTCCTTCAAGGTATCGACGGTGTCGAACAGCGGCTCCTTGTCCTCCTGGTTGTCCTTGTTGTAGGCCAGCGGCTGGCCCTTCATCAGCGTGATCAGCCCCATCAGGTGGCCGACCACGCGGCCGGCCTTGCCGCGCGCCAGCTCGGGCACGTCCGGGTTCTTCTTCTGCGGCATGATGCTCGACCCGGTGGTGAAGCGGTCGGCGATGCGGATGAAGCCGAAGCTCTGGCTCATCCACAGCACCAGTTCCTCCGACAGGCGCGAGACGTGCAGCATCACCAGGCTGGCGGCGGCGCTGAACTCGATCGCGAAGTCGCGGTCGGAGACGCCGTCGAGGCTGTTCTGGCACACGCCCTCCATGCCCAGGGTGCGCGCCACGCGCTCGCGGTCCAGCGGGTAGGTGGTGCCCGCGAGCGCGGCCGAGCCGAGCGGCAGCACGTTCACCCGCCGGCGCACGTCCTGCATGCGCGCCTCGTCGCGCGCGAACATCTCCACGTAGGCCAGCAGGTGGTGCGCGAAGCTCACCGGCTGCGCCACCTGCAGGTGGGTGAAGCCCGGCAGGATGACCTCGACGTTCTGCCCGGCGACCTCGACCAGCGCAAGCTGCAGTTCCTTGAGCAGGCCGCCGATCAGGTCGATCTCGCCGCGCAGCCACAGGCGCACGTCGGTCGCCACCTGGTCGTTGCGGCTGCGCCCGGTGTGCAGGCGCTTGCCGGCGTCGCCCACGAGCTGCGTCAGGCGCGCCTCGATGTTCAGGTGCACGTCCTCCAGGTCCAGCTTCCAGTCGAACTGCCCGGCCTCGATCTCGCGCGCGATCGTGGCCATGCCCTTCTCGATGGCCGCATGGTCCCCGGCGCCGATGATGCCCTGCGCCGCCAGCATCTCGGCGTGCGCGAGGCTCCCGGCGATGTCGGCCTGCCACAGGCGCTGGTCGAAGAACACGCTGGCGGTGTAGCGCTTGACCAGCTCGCTCATCGGCTCGGAAAACAGGGCGGACCAGGCCTGGCTCTTGCTGGCGAGCTGGTCGTGGGCGGGTTCGGAGGACTGGGCAGTGGGCATGGCGGCAATAATCCGCGCCAGGAGACGAGCCCTCGGCGCACGAGATGACAAAGCCGCAAATTTTATCGACCGAAGCCCGCAGCGCGTCCGTGCCCGACCGCGCGCTGGTGTTCGACGCCTGCCACGCGGGCGTGGTGCTGCGCGCGGTGCTGTTCGTCGAACTGGTGCTGGGGGTGATGCTGATGTTCGCGGCCGGCAACCCGAACGACTGGCTGGCGCGCCTGGCGCTGCTCACCGGCGCCGTGCTGCCCGCCACGCTCGCCTGGCTGCTTGCCGCCTGCAGCCTCAAGCGCATCCTGCAGGGCGCGCGCGAACCGCTGCAATACGCCGCCGGGGTGGGCCTGGGCACGCTGGCGGGCCTGCTTGCCAGCGCGCTGCTGATGCTGGTGCTGCCGGAAGGCAGCGAGCCGCGCTGGATCGCCGGCGCCGCCTCCGGCGCACTGCTCTCGGCGCTGCTGGTGGCGGCGCTGGCGCTGCGCGCGCGTGGGCGCACCCCGGCGGCGACGACGGCGCGCCTGACCGAGCTGCAGGCGCGCATCCGCCCGCACTTCCTGTTCAACAGCCTCAACAGCGCGATCGCGCTGGTGCGCGACGACCCGGCCAAGGCCGAGGCCCTGCTCGAAGACCTGAGCGACCTGTTCCGCCACGCGCTCGTCGAGCAGCGCGACAGCGCGACGATGGCTGACGAAGTGCTGCTGGCGCGGCACTACCTGGCGATCGAACAGGTGCGTTTCGGCGAGCGCATGCAGGTGGCATGGAAGCTGGACCCGCGCGCCGACCGTGCGCGGGTGCCGCCGCTGCTCCTGCAGCCGCTGGTGGAGAACGCGGTCAAGCACGGCATCGAGCCGTCGCCGCTGGCCGGCCTCATCGAGGTGCGCACCGAGCTGCGCGCGGCGCGCGTGGTGCTCACGATCACCAACTCGCTGCCGCCCAGAAGCCTGGCCGGGCCGCAGGCCACGCGCGGCAACGGCATCGCGCAAAAGAACGTGCGCGAGCGCCTGCGGCTGCTGCACGACGTCGACTGCGACTTCAGCGCCGGCGTGCGCGAAGGGCGCTACCGCGTGCGCATCTCGATCCCCGCCGCCTGATTCCTTGCGATGACAATCGGGTCCATGCACATCCTGATCGTGGACGACGAGCTCCTCGCGCGCAGGCGCCTGCGCACACTGCTGGCCGAATGCGATCCGCGCCACACGGTGTCCGAGGCGGCGCACGCGGCCGAGGCGCTGGCGCTCCTGGGCCGCCCGCCCCCGGTGGACGTGCTGCTGCTGGACATCCACCTGCCCGGGCAGGACGGCCTGGCGCTGGCGCACCAGCTCCAGCGCCAGGCCGAGCCGCCGGCCATCATTTTCGTGACCGCGCACACCGAGCACGCCCTCAGCGCCTTCGAGCTCGACGCGGTGGACTACCTTGCCAAGCCGGTGCGCCTCGTGCGCCTGCAGCAGGCCCTGGCCAAGGCGCGGCGTGGCCCCGGCACGGCCGGCGCACGGGCCGCGGCGCCCGCGCCGGGCGACGGCGCATCGCTGCTGGTGCACGACCAGGGCCGCACCGAGCGCGTGCCGCTGGCCGACGTGCTCTACCTGCGCGCCGAGCAGAAATACCTGACGCTCAGGACCACCCTGCGCAGCTACATCCTCGACGGCGCGCTGACCGAGCTCGAGGCGCAACACGGCGACGCCTTCGTGCGCATCCACCGCAACACGCTGGTCGCGCGCCACGCCCTGCGCGCGCTCGAGCGCCACCCGGAGATCGAGGACGGCGAAGGCTGGGCCGTGCGCCTGCACGGCAGCACCGAGCTGCTGCCGGTCTCGCGCAGGCAGGTGGCCGCCGTGCGCGAACTGCTGATGCGCCAGTGACGACCACCAGCCGGCGCGGCTTCAATGCGCGTGGTGCGCCAAGGCGCTGACCAGCAGCACCGCGACGATGCCCGCGAGCAGCCAGACGATCTGCACCAGCGCCTGCATGGCAGACAGGCGCCGCTGCAGCTGCGGGATCAGGTCGGCCAGCGCCACGTAGATGAAGCTGCTCGCCGCCACCACCAGGAAGTACGGCAGCGCCGTCTCCCAGCGGCCGACGATGTAATAGCCCGCCACGCCCCCCAGCGACGTGGCCGCCCCCGCCAGCGACACCTTGAGCAGCGCCGCGCGCCGCTTGCCCCGGCGCAGCACCACCAGGTCGCCGACGTGGTGCGGCACCTCGTGCGCCAGCACCGACAGCGCCGCCACCAGGCCCAGGCGCAGGTCGGCGACGCAGGCCGAGGCGATCATCACGCCGTCGCCGAAACAGTGCAGGCTGTCGCCGGTGAGCAGGGTCCAGCCGCCCGGTCCGTGGTGGTGGTGCGGGTGCGCGTGGCCGGATGGCGCAGGCTCGTCGTCGTCGCGCGGCGTCTCGCCGTGCGCGCCGTGTTCGTGGCCGTGGTGCCAGAGCTCGGCCTTCTCGAGCACGAAAAAGAACACCAGCCCGAGCAGCAAGGTGGCGAACAGGGGCTGCGCCGGGTGCTCCTCGAACGCCTCGGGCAGCAGCTGCATGAACGCCGTCGCCAGCAAGGCCCCGGCGGCCAGGCTCAGCAGGTGCTGCGGCCCGACGCGCCAGCGCGCGCCCATCCCGAGGCGCAGGAGCGCCGCCGCCAGCCAGACGCTGCCGATGCCGGCCGCCAGCGTGGCCACCACGATCGCTATCAAAAGCATTGCTTCTCGCGCTTTCCCATAAAGGGCTGGCGCCTGTTTTCTTCTTTATTTCAATCCGTGGTCGGCAAACCATGCCAGGGCGCGCTTCCAGCCATCTTCCGCCGCTTCCTTGCGGTAGCTCGCGCGGTAGTCGGCGTGGAAGGCGTGCGGCGCGTCGGGGTAGACGACGAATTGCGCCGCCCGCGCCGCGGCCGGACCCTTGGCGAGCGCGGCCTTCATCTGCTCTATCGTCGCCAGTGGAATGCCCTCGTCCTTGCCGCCGTACAGGCCCAGCACCGGCGCCTGGATCTTCCCGGCCAGCGCCAGCGGCTGCGCGGGCTGCAGCGGATTGTCCTGCCCGGCGAGGCGCCCGTACCAGGCCACCGCCGCCTTGACGGGCGCATGCGCCGCATACAGCCAGGTGATGCGCCCGCCCCAGCAGAAACCGGTGATGCCCACCCTGCCCGCGTCACCGCCGTGGCTGCCCGCCCATTCCACCGTGGCGTCCAGGTCGCCCATGACCTGCGCGTCGGGTACCTTGGCCACCACCTCGCTCATCAGCCTGGCCAGCTCGCCATAGGACATCGGATCGCCCTGGCGCTCGAACAGATCGGGCGCGATCGCGAGATAACCCGCATGCGCCAGGCGCCGGCAGACATCGGCGATGTACTCGTGCACACCGAAGATTTCCGAGACGACGAGGACCACCGGCAGGCCCGTCCGGCCCTTGGGCGCGGCGCGGTAGGCGTGCATCTGGAAACCGCCCGAGGGGTAGCTGACCTCGCCCACCTCCAGGCCCTCGGAGGGGGTCTCGATCGCCGTCTGCGCCATCAGCGGCGCGGCGGCGGCCGCGTAGCCCGCGCCCAGCATCAGCCCGAGGGCCTTGCGCCGGCTGGCGCTGCCCGTGCCCGGCAGCAGCGCCGCGGCGTCGTTGTGCAAATCTTCATGCAGCATGGGAAACCTCCAGAAAAATGCCGGGGCCGCCGGTCAGGCGCCCGGATGGGCCAATGGACAGATGCTCACGCCAGGCGCTCCAGCAGGCGCACGTGCATCGGCCGCTCGAACGCGGCGCCCCGCGGCCCGCAATGCGGCGCGAACGCCGCCGCCACGCGCGCGCGCAGGGCCTCGTCGACATGGTGGTCGGCGAACGTGGGATGCATCATGCGGCGTTCGAAATCGGCGAAATCGGCGAACCGCACCGCGGTGGCGAAGCGCGCCTCGGTCGCCTGCCGCCACGGCGGGCCGGACGCGGCCAGCGCCCGGTCCAGCGCGGCCTGCGCCGCCGCGCGCACCACGCCTTCGTCGTTGTAGAGCCTGATCACCTCGTTGAACGCCCCGCCGTACACCGGCTCGCTCACGTACAGGTGTCCGCCGGGGCGCAGCACCCGCGCCACCTCGGCCAGCGCCTGGTCCATCAGCGCCACGGGCACGTGGTGCAGCGACTTGAGCATCAGCGCCAGATCGAACCGCGCGGCCTCGGCCGGAATCGCCTGCGCGCCCGCCTCGATGAAGCGCATGCGCGGCGGCACGTCCTGCAGGTTGCGCGCGAGCTGCGTCCTGTCCACCTCCAGGCCGAGGTAGCGCATCGCCGGCCAGCGCGCGAGCAGGCCCCGCGCGAGCTGCGCCGCGCCGCAGCCCAGCTCGACCACCTCCCGGCCCGGCGCGGGCAGCAGGCGGACCAGCAGATCGGTTTCGTCGTGGATGAGCGGGTAGGACATGGGGCAGGCCGTTCGGAGCGTCGGATTATCCGACGCCAGGCCCGCCCGCGCTCCGCCTCAGAAAAAGTGCCGCACGCCGACGTCGAGGCCGGAGGCCGAATGGCCCGGCACATTGCCCGGCACGGCCAGGCCCTGCGCCGCCACGGCACGGTTGGCGCCGCTGCCGTTGTGCACGTAGCCATACGCCGTGTAGACCATGGTGCGCTTGGAGAGGTTGTACGCGTACCCCACGCCGAACTTGCGCCAGTGGGTATCGGGCGCCCCGCCGATCGCGCGGTAGTCGCCGACGCTCGCGCGCACCAGGTGCGGGCCGAAACTGGCGCTGGCACCGAGCTGGATGGCACGCACCGACAGCCCCCCGTCGCGCTTTTCCTGGGCCCAGATGAGCGAAGGCTTGACGCCGCCGAAGTCGTAGCTCGCGCCCAGGTTGGCGATCTTGAGCTTGCCCGCGCCGGTGAACCCGAGCTGCGCCGCGGCGACCGACAGATGCAGCGGCCCGGAGGCGTAGCCGCCGCGAAAGCCGCGGTAGGTGTCGCTCGCCGGGGTCGACGCCGGCGCCCACGCATACTGCAACTGGCCGTAGAAGCCGCCCAGGTCCTTGGGCAGGAAGTAGCTCACGGCATTGCTGATCTGGATCGGCGCGCCGTTCATCAGGAAGCTGTTGGTGCCCGCCACGCCATTGGTGAGGAAGGGATCGAAGATCAGCGTGTTCAGGAAGGTCGCCGAATCGTCGCGCCCCAGGCGCAGCTCGCCGAACGGCCCCGTCAGGCTGACGGTGGCGCGGCGGTTCCAGAAATTGCCCGCCGGTCCGCCCGCGCTGCCGTCCTTGGCATTCAGCCCCGACTCGAACCAGAAACCCGCGCCGTAGCCGCCGCCCAGGCTTTCCGTACCGCGCAAGCCGATGCGCGAGATGTTGCCGCCGCTGTGCGACATGCTGGTGGTCGCGCCACCCCCATTGCTCAAGTGCGACAGCGCCAGGTCGACGGTGCCGAACACCGTCACCTGGTCGCTTTGCGCCCATGCCGGCGCGGCGCACAGGACGCCAGCCGCCAGCGCGATGCGTATTTTCGTTTTCATGCCTTGTCTCCTCGGGTTGGAGCGGCAGGCTGCAGCCTGCCAGAGGTTGGAATGGGAAGATCAGATGTCGAGCACCAGCGTCGGGCTCTTGCTGCCCGAGACGCACACCATCATGCTTTTGTTGGCCGCGCGCTCCTTGGCGCTGAGCACCGAGTCGCGGTGGTTGGGAACGCCTTCGATCACCGCCGTCTCGCAGGTGCCGCACACGCCTTCGCAGCAGCTGTGCTCCACGTCGATGCCCGCATCGAGCAGCGTGTCGAGCAGCGATTTGTCGGGGTTGACCTGCAGGAATTTGCCGCTGCGCCG
>CAUJIM010000014.1 GCA_963205335.1 Pseudomonadota bacterium | reverse complement strand
TACCGGGCACGTTCCGATGCTTTACTCACCCGTTCGCCACTCGCCGCCATCCCGAAGGACGCGCTGCCGTTCGACTTGCATGTGTAAGGCATGCCGCCAGCGTTCAATCTGAGCCAGGATCAAACTCTACAGTTCGATCTTTTCTTTGCTCACTCAAAAACGGAATTGAAGTGACTTCTCTTGCGATCTTTCCACTTCTCTTCTCGTGAGCGCTTTCGCTCGGCCAAGCTCCTGCTTCTGTTTCCTTCCGCACTCGCCTCTTCGCCTTGCCATGCGCCCACGCTTATCGGCTGTGTGTTTTTAACGAACCATCATCACCTGCCCAGAAAAGCCCCAACCGGCTGCACCCAGCAACCGCCAGAACCCCCAAGAAAGCTCTTCACTTCGATCAGCGAAGCCTTGCATTATATATCAAGTCCGAGGTAATTTTCCGCCAGTTCGTGAATTTTTTCGATCCCCCACTGGCAAGGGGATGCGCTTCACCCTCAGACTTTCCAACGCTCCAGCAATTTGCCGGGGGTCACCGTATCGTAGCCCTCGAAGGGCTGGTGGATCCACGGGTCCGTCGGCAGGAAATCGACGTAGTAGTCGGGCGTGAAAGAGGAGGATCCCTTGACCCACACCGTCGCCGTGCGCAGTTCCGTGATGGGCATGTACTTGGCCTTGAGCAGGGTGACCACGGCATTCAGCGTGTGGCCGGAGTCCGCCAGGTCGTCCACCAGCAGCACCCGGCCGGCGATCTCTCCCTTGGGTGTCGTGATGTAGCGCGCAAGATCGAGATGCCCTTGCACCGTACCGGCCTCCGCACGGTAGGAACTCGTGGACATGATGGCCAAGGGCTTGTCGAAGATGCGGCTCAGGATGTCTCCCGGCCGCAGGCCGCCGCGCGCCAGACACAGGATGGTGTCGAAATCCCAATTCGACTGGTAAACCTTCAGCGCCAATTTTTCAATCAGACTGTGGTACTCGTCGTAGCTCACATAGAGGTGTTTTCCGTCTTCGGTCAGCATCGGGTGGTCCAGGGCTGGTGGATAAAAAGCTCGGTCGCGCGTCAAGCCGCGCCCGCCGCGGGCTCACTCTCGGGCGTATTCGGGAGCCGCATAGGGGTTGTCCAGCACGATGGTGTGCACCCGGTCCGGGCTGGTCGAAATGATGGCAACGGGCACCCCCGTCACCTGCTCGATACGTTCCAGGTAGTGGCGGGCATTGATGGGCAGGTCTTCGTAACGGGTGGTGCCGACCGTCGATTGCGTCCAACCGGGCAGCACTTCATAGACCGGTACGCAGCGCGCGATCTCGTCCGCCCCCATGGGCAGCAGATCGATGCGTTCCCCATCGAGCTCGTAGCCCACGCACAGCGAGAGTTCGGGAAGCCCGTCGAGCACATCCAGCTTGGTGATGCACAGGCCCGTGAGACCGTTCACCTGCGCGCTGCGCTTGAGCAACGCCGCATCGAACCACCCGCAGCGGCGGCTGCGGCCGGTGGTTACCCCTTTTTCCGCACCCACGGTGCTCATGTGGTAGCCAGGGGTGCCTGGCTGTGCCCAATCCAGCTCGGTCGGGAACGGCCCGCCGCCCACGCGCGTGCAATAGGCCTTGGTGATGCCCAGGATGTAGTGCAGCATGCCGGGGCCGACACCGGAGCCCGCCGCGGCATTGCCGGCCACGCAATTGCTCGAGGTGACATAGGGATAGGTGCCGTGGTCCACGTCCAGCAGCGTGCCCTGCGCGCCTTCGAACAGCAGGCTGGCCCCGGTGGCATGCACCTCGTTGAGTTCACGCGAGACGTCCGCGATCATGGGCCGCAACGAGGACGCATGGCGCATCGCCTCCTCGTACACCGGCTCGAACAACACCTCGCCACCGTCCATGTAGGGCTTCAGCGCATCGCCGAAATCGAAATCACGCGAGCCGAGGAACGTCGTCAGCACATGGTTGTGCAAGGCAAGGAGTTCGCGCAGCTTGGCGGCGAAGCGTTCGGGGTACTTCAGATCCTGCACGCGCAGCGCGCGCCGGGCGATCTTGTCCTCGTAGGCCGGGCCGATGCCCCGTCCGGTAGTGCCGATTTTCTCCGTACCACCCTTCTCGCGCGCCGCCTCGCGCGCCACGTCGAGCGCCGCATGAAACGGAAGAATCAGGGGACACGCTTCGCTCACGCGCAGCCGCTGGCGCACTTCGACTCCCGCGCGTTCCAGACCGGCGATTTCTTCGAACAGCTTGGTGAGCGAGAGCACCACGCCATTGCCGATATAGCACCTGACGCCCGGATGCATGATGCCGCTCGGAATCAGGTGCAGCGCCGTCTTCACACCGCCGATCACCAGGGTATGCCCGGCGTTGTGCCCTCCCTGGAAGCGCACGACGCCCTGGGCACTTTCCGCGAGCCAGTCCACCAGCTTGCCCTTGCCCTCGTCACCCCACTGGGTGCCCACGACGACGACGTTGCGTCCCTTGGCTGCATTCATCACCATACCCAATCTCTAGCTGAAAAATTCCGGCGGGATATCAAAGCGCCTGGACGAGCCAGCGCCCGTCGACCCGGACGAGTTCACGATCGCAATCGAACTCGTCGACCTCGCTCTCGCTGCCGGGCAGCACGCAGACCACGGTCTCGCCGCTGCGCCGCAGGGCGGCGATCGCCGCCGCCACGTCTTCCCCTTCGCCCCAGGGCGCCCGGATCGCCGGCCGCAGCGGCTGCGGCGCCACCACGCCGACCAATTGCTTGACGTCCAGGCTGAAGCCGACGGCGGGCCGGTTGCGCCCGAACACCGCGCCGACCTCGTCATAGCGGCCGCCACGCACCAGCGCATCGCTCACGCCGCCGGCATACACTGCGAACCGCATGCCGCTGTAATAGGAGTAGCCGCGCAGATCGGCCAGATCGAACGTGACGCGGGAGTGGTTGATCCGCGCTGCCACCATTCTCAATTGTTGTAGCGCCTCGCGCGCGCCAGCTATGCCTTTGAGTGCATTTTCAGCCTCATCCAGCACGCCCACGTCACCGTACAGCTGCAACAGCCGCGCCAGCCCCTCGCGCGCAGGCGCGGGGAAGTTTTTCGTCAGCGCGGCGAGTTCGCTCGCGTCCTTGGCGGCCAGTGCGGCATGCACCTGCCGCAAGGTCTGCAGCCCCACGGGCACTCCGGCGAGCAGGCCGCGCACGATGCGCACGTCGGCCAGATCGACGCTCATCTCGCGCACGTCGGCGCCGCGCAAACACTCCAGCGCGAGCCGTACCGTTTCGATTTCCGCCTCGACCCCTTCGTGGCCGTAGATCTCCGCGCCGAACTGCAGAGGCTCGCGCGTCGCATGCGGACGGTCAGGACGGGTGTGCAGCACCGGGCCGCAGTAGCACAGCCGCGCCACGCCGCCGCGGTTGAGCAGGTGCGCATCGATGCGCGCCACCTGCTGTGTCGTGTCCGCGCGCACGCCCAGCGACCGGCCCGAAAGTTGATCGACGAGCTTGAAGGTTTGCAGGTCGAGCGCCTCGCCGGCACCGGTCAGCAGGGAATCCAGATGCTCGCACAGCGGGGGGATGACCAGTTCGTAGCCGTAGCCGCGCGCGGTATCGAGCAAGCCCCGGCGAAGTTCCTCGATGTGCCTGGCTTCGGACGGCAGGACGTCGGCGATGTAATCCGGCAGGACCCAGGCGGACATGGACATTTCGGGAGACTGTTGAAACAGGAATTTTACCGGGCTCGCACAGGCTGCCCGGCGTCACGACACCAGCCACAGCACGACCAGCCCGGCCAGGATGCTGCACAGCCCGAAAAACCGCAATTGGCCGTCACGCAGCTGCAGGAGCTGGACGAACATGCGCCGCCACGCCGCCGGCACCAGCAGCGGGAGCAGGCCCTCGATGACGAACACCAGGGCGAGCGCCGCCCAGAACGTAGCGCCGTCCACGGTGCGCGCGCCTGAGGCTTACCTTTGGGCCGGCTGCGCCGCAGCGGCACTGCCGGCGCTTCCCGAGCCACGCATGGACTTGAAGAACTCGGAGGACTCGTCGATCACCATCAGGTCGCCTTTTTTGTTGAAGCTGGCCTTGTAGGCGTCCAGACCGCGGTAGAACTGGGCGAACTGCGGATCGCGGCCGAACGCCTCGGCGTAGATGCGCGTCGCCTGCGCGTCGCCCGCGCCCTTGACCTTCTGCGCGTCGCGGTAGGCATTGGCCACCGTGACCTCGCGCTGGCGATCGGCATCGGCGCGGATCGTCTCGCCCTCGGCGACACCGGTGGAGCGCAGCTCGTTGGCCACCCGCTGCCGCTCGGCCTCCATGCGCCGGTACACGGAATCGGTGATGTCGCTCACGTAGTCGATCCGCGTGATGCGCACGTCGACCACGTCGATGCCCCAGGGCTTGGCGCCGCGCACGGTGGCCAGCACCTGGCTCTTGACCGAGGACATCAGCGCATCGCGCTTGGATGCCAGCAGTTCCTTGACCGTGTACTTGTTGATGTCGGCCTGGAACGCGTTGCGCACCACGACGTTGAGCTGGTTCGCCCCGGCGTTCTCGTTCAGCCCGACGTTGCGGATGTACTCGGTGGGATCGATCACGCGCCAGCGCACGTACCAGTCGATCACCACGCGCTGCTTCTCCGCCGTGTACACGGGTTCGGCGTTGGTGCTGTCGAGCGTCAGCAGGCGCTTGTCCAGGTAACTCACGTTCTGGAACGGCGGAGGCAGCTTGAAATTGAGCCCCGGCTGGGTGATGACTTCCTTGATCTGCCCGAGCGCGTAAACGATGCCGAACTGGCGCTGGTCGACGACAAACAGCATCGAGCTGAGTATCGCCAGCACCACCAGGACGGACGTGACAATGAAACCGACTCTGTTCACGGAATGCTCCTAGCGTATGTCGCGATCGCGCGAACGGGCCCCTTCGCGGCTGCGATCGCCGGCGGCCAGACCCGGGGACGGCGCGGCGGGCGCGGCGGGTGAAGCCGCGCCGCCGGGCACGCTCGGCAGCGTGGAGGCATCTGCCGGCGCACCCTGGCCCGTCATCTGCATGATCTTGTCCAGCGGCAGGTACAGCAAATTCGAGTTCTGCCGGGAGTCCACCAGAATCTTGGTGACGCTGCCGTAGATTTGCTGCATGGCATCGATATACATGCGCTCGCGCGTGACCTGCGGCGCCTTCTGGTACTCCGCGAGCACCGAACCGAAGCGCTGCGCATCACCCTCGGCCTGCGCGATGATGCGGGCCTTGTACCCTTCGGACTCCTCCATCAGCCGCGAAGCGGTGCCCGCGGCACGCGGAATCACGTTGTTGGCATAGGCCTGCGCCTCGTTCTGCGTGCGTATGCGCTCCTGCCCGGCCTTGAGCACGTCGTCGAACGCGGCCTGCACCTGCTCGGGCGGGCGCACCCCGCCCTGCTGCAGGTTGATGTTCACGACTTCGATGCCGACGTCGTAGCGGTCCAGGATGGTCTGCATCAGCGCGCGCACCTGCGGCCCGATCTTGTCGCGCTCCTCGCCGATCGCGTCGTCCATCGTCATCTGCCCCACCACTTCGCGCACGGCGGACTCGGCGGCCTGCACCACGGCGCTGGCAGGGTCGCGGCTGTTGAACAGGTAGTCGCGCGCGTTCTTCAGGCGGTACTGCACCGCGAACTTGATCTCGACAATGTTTTCGTCGGCCGTGAGCATGCCCGAGTCGCGCAGGCCGGTGGCCTTGATGATGTTGTCGCGGCCGATATCCACCGAGCGGATCTGCGTCACGAAGACGCGCTCGTCACGCTGGATCGGGTAGGGCAGGCGCCAGTTGAAGCCGGCCCCGACGGTGCTGTGGTACTTGCCGAACTGCGTGATCACCGCCTGCTGGCCTTCCTGCACGATGAAGAAGCCCGTGGCCAGCCAGACCACCAGCGCGGCGACGGCGAGCAGGCCCAGGCCTTTGCGGGCATTGCGCATGTCTGGCTGAAACCCGCCCCCGCCGGACGAAGGCGGCACCGGGCCGCGCCCCCGGCGCCCGCCACCGCCGAACAAGCCGTTCAACCGGCTTTGCAGGTCGCGCCACAGTTCATCCAGATCCGGCGGATTCGCCCCGCCCCTCTGCGGACGCTGGGGCGGCCCGCCCGGCGGCAGGTCGGCGGGCGGCCGCTCCGGCTCGGCGGGCGAGGCGCCGTCCGGTTTCTTCTCGTCGTCACGGCCCCAGCGCGGATCATTGAGATTGAATACCCCGAAAATTCGACGCCAGGCGCCGTGGTGAAGATGCATGCGCACTCTCAACTCATCAGTAGGCAGGAAAACACTCTATTGTCCGGGCAAACGGACGGAAAGCACCCCATCACTCGATCAAGGCCGTAGCGCCCGATTGCCCGTGCCGCAGCGCGTGAGCGCGCGCGTTCGTGGCCAGCAGCCCCCGGAGCGTCGCCAGCCCTTCGCCGGTGCGCGCACTGACGAAGACGCGCGGCAGCCTGCGCCCGTCAAGTTCGTAATCGTCGCACTCCGCCACGGGCCGCGCGTCCGCAGCCAAGGAGTCTATCTTGTTGAAGACCAGAATCTGCGCTACTTGCGCCGCGCCGATCTCGGCCAGTACCTGCTGCACCTGCGCGATCTGCTCGGGGTACGTCGGATTGGCGGCGTCGACGACGTGCAGCAGCAGATCGGCATCGGCGGCCTCCCGCAGCGTGGCCCGGAACGCATCGATCAGCCCATGCGGCAAATCGCGGATGAAGCCGACGGTATCCGACAGCGAGGCAGACCCGGCGCCCTCGCCGAGGTAGATGCGCCGCGTGGTGGTATCGAGCGTGGCGAACAACTGGTCGGCCGCGTAGGCCTGCGCCTTGACCAGGGCGTTGAACAGCGTGGACTTACCCGCGTTGGTATAGCCCACGAGCGATACGCAAAAAGTGTCGCGGCGCTCGCGCAGGCGGCGCTGCGTGGCGCGCTGGCGCTGCACCTTCACGAGCCGCTCGCGCGTGCGCTTGATCGTTTCGCCGATCATGCGCCGGTCGAGTTCGATCTGCCGCTCGCCCGGACCACCGCGCGCGCCGATGCCGCCGCGCTGGCGCTCCAGGTGCGTCCAGCGCCGCACCAACCGCGTGCTCAGGTACTGCAGGCGCGCCAGTTCCACCTGCAACCGGCCCTCGTAGCTGCGCGCACGCTGGGCGAAGATTTCCAGGATGAGCATGGTGCGGTCATAGACTGGCAGCTGCAGGTGACGCTCGAGGTTGCGCTGCTGCGCCGGACTCAGGGTCTGATCGAACAGCACCTCGACCGCCCCCTGCCGCGAGGCGAGCTCCGCGATCTCGTCGGCCTTGCCGCTGCCGACGAAAAGGGCCGCATCGGGCACCTTGCGCCGGCACACGAGCCGCGCCACCGGATCGAGCCCGGCACTGCGCGCCAGCAGGCCCAGTTCTTCGAGCTCCTGGTCGAAATGCGGCAACCCGAAGTCCACACCGACCAGCAACACCCGCGCGGGCGCCACTTGCGAGGAAACCTCAGGACTCAAGACTGCATGCCTCTTTGCTTCGCTCGCCTGGCGTCAGGCCGCAGCGCGGCGCTTACTGCTCGCCGGTTGCGGCGGCAGCTTCGGTGGACGAGAAATTGACGGCTCTTCCGGGAACGATGGTGGAGATCGCATGCTTGTACACCATCTGGGTGACGGTATTGCGCAGCAAGACCACGTATTGATCGAACGATTCGATCTGGCCCTGAAGTTTGATCCCGTTGACCAGGTAGATCGAGACTGGCACATGCTCGCGCCGCAGGGCGTTGAGGAACGGATCTTGCAAAAGTTGGCCTTTGTTGCTCACGATATGCTCCGTGTTCAGAACTGTTTGTTGTGGGGCGCCACCTTACCACAGCCACCGCCGTGCGGTCGGGCCGGCGCAGGCAAAATCCGCCGCCCCATGGTCACGCCTTGTCGGCATAGGGATTTTTCGAGGTCTTGAACTCCAGCCGCATGGGCGTGCCCACGAGGTCGAACTCCTTGCGGAACCGCCCCTCGAGGAAGCGCTTGTAGGCGTCCGTCAGGTGCTCGAGCGCATTGCCGTGCACGACGATCACCGGTGGATTCATGCCGCCCTGGTGGGCATAGCGCGGCTTGGGACGGTGCAGCCCGGAGCGCTTGGGGGTCTGGAACTGCACCGACTCCAGCAGCACCCGCGTGAGCACGGGCGTGGGCATCTTGCGGTACGCCGCGCGATGCGCCTGCGCGATCGACGCCCACAAGGCGTCGATGCCCTGGCGCCGGGCCGCCGCGATGAAATGCATCCTGGCGAACTTGAGGAAGGCGAGGCGGTTCTCGATCGAGCGGCGCACCTGCTCGCGCTGGTACTCGTCGACCGCATCCCACTTGTTGACCGCGATCACCACGGCCCGGCCGGCCTCCAGGATGTAGCCCGCGATATGCGCGTCCTGATCGGTCACGCCCTGGGTCGCGTCGAGCAGCAGCACCACGACATGCGCCGACTCGATCGCGCCAAGGGTCTTGACGACCGAGAATTTCTCTATCGCCTCGAACACCTTGCCCTTGCGGCGCAGCCCCGCGGTGTCGATCAATTCGAACTTCTGGCCGCGCCGCTCGAACGGTATGGTGATCGCGTCCCGCGTCGTCCCCGGCAAATCGAATGCCACGAGGCGCTCCTCGCCGAGCCAGGCGTTGATCAGCGTCGACTTGCCCACGTTGGGCCGTCCGGCGACCGCCAGGCGGATCACGCCGGTCTCGGGGGCGTCCGCGTCGTCCTGCAGCGCCCGCGGCCCCAGCGGCGCGAGCGCCGTCTCCACCAGGCTGCGGATCCCCTGCCCGTGCGCCGCCGAGACCGGATGCACCTGTCCCAGGCCGAGTTCATAGAACTCGGCGAGCAAGGCGCTGTCCTGCATGCCTTCGGCCTTGTTGCACGCCAGCACGCAGGGCTTGCCCAGCCGCCGCAGATAGTTGGCGATGTCGTGGTCCTGCGCCGACAGGCCGGCGCGCGCATCGACGACGAAGATCACCACGTCGGCCTCGGCGATCGCCTGCCGCGTCTGGCGCGCCATTTCGCGGTAGATGCCGCTGTCGGCATCGGGCTCGAAGCCGCCCGTGTCGACCACGATGAAGGCGTGATCCCCCTGCCGGCCCAGGCCGTAGTGCCGGTCGCGCGTGAGTCCCGCCACGTCCGCGACGATGGCATCGCGCGAACGGGTCAGCCGGTTGAACAGCGTCGACTTGCCGACGTTGGCCCGCCCCACCAGGGCGATCACGGGCTTCACGACCCGGCCCCGTCAGTCCGGGCGGAACCCGTAGACGCCGCCCTGGCGCGTGACCACCACCAGCGTCTTGCCCGCGACGACCGGCGCGGCCGCCACGCCGGAGGCGTCGGTGCCCAGCCGGTTGAGCGGCGCCCCGTCGTCGCGCGCGAGCAGGTGCACCTGCCCGGACTCGTCGCCGACGATGACCGAACGCCCCAGCACCAGCGGCGCCGTGAGCCTGCGGTAACGCAGCTTGTCGTAGCTCCAGAGCGCGGCGCCGTCCGAGCGCCGCCAGGCCTGCACCACGCCATTGCTTTCGGTGCCGAACAGCGCCGTGTCGTCGCCGTCGATGCCTTCGGCCCCGTGCGCGGCATGCGTCCAGAGCAGCGCGCCGCGCGCGGCGTCGACGCAGCCCACCGCCGCCTGGAACGCCCGTGCACAGATGCTGGTGCCGACGCGGCTCGCGTGGCCGAGGATCTCGACCAGCCGCTCGACGTCGTTGGTGCCGCGCGGGCTGGCCAGCGGCGCCTCCCAGCGGACGACTCCGTTATCGGGATCGAAGCCGACCAGGCGCCCGGAAAGGCCCGCCACCAGCGTGTTGCCCACCGCCATCAGCAAACCGCCCTGGCGCAGCACCAGCGGGTCGCCCGAGCGCGGCTGGCTCCACAGCCGGTAGCCGGTGCGCGCATCGTATGCCATGACGGTCCGGTCCGCCGTCAGCACGAACACGCGTGCGCCGGCGACCAGCGGCGCGGTGAACGTCTGCGCCGGCAGGGGCTGGCGCCAGATTTCGCGCCCGCCCTCGAGCGCGATGAGCTGGCGCGCCTTGGACACGACGGCGCTGTACTGTCCGTCGCTGCCCACGCCGGCCGACAGCGCGGTGCCCAGGCGGGCGCTCCAGAGGCTGGCGCCGGTGCGGGCATCGATCGCGCTGACGCCGCCCTCTTCCGAGGCCAGCACCACGGTATCGCCATGCACCAGCGGCGTCAGGGACAAGCCGGCCACCGGCCCGACGTGGGCGGACCACACCTGGTGCACCGGCAGGAGCGGCACGACCGGGCCGAGATCGGCCGGTTTCGGCCTGGACGAACCGCCCCAGAGCGAGCATCCCGCCAGACCCGCGGCGACCACCATGGCCGCGCACAGCGCCGCCGCCCGCAGGCTCCACGCGGCGCGGCTCACGCGGCGTTCCCCTTGCCGGAGACATCGGCGCCAAGGGCATTGAGCTTGGCCTCGACGACGCGCCGGTAGGCCAGCGAAGGCTCCAGCCCGTCGTACGCGATGCGGTATTGCGCGATCGCTTCCTGCTTCTTGCCTTGCAGATCCAGCACGTCGCCCTTGCGGTCGGCCACCACCGCGGCGAACTGCGCCGGGAAGTTCGCCGAGAGCTGCGCCAACGCCTCGTCGTAGGCCTTCTCCTGGACCAGCACCGACGCCAGGCGCAGGCGCGCGAGCGCCACGTAGCCCTCGTCGGAGGCGTGGTCGACGATCCAGCGCAGCGGCGCCTGGGCGTCCTTCCAGCGCTGCGCATCCGCCAGCACCTGCGCCGACAGCAGGCCCGCCTGGCTCGCCTGTACCGTGCGCGGGTAGTCCTTGCGCAAGTCCGCGAAGATCTGCTGCACGCGGTCGGCGTCGCGCGCCTGCGCCGCCTGCTCCACCGCGTCCATCATGGCCACCGCCTGCTGCGCCTGGCGCCCCTGCCAGTAGCGGTAGCCGTTGAAGGCCGCGAGCCCGCCCATGACGACGATCACCACCCAGCTGATCGGGGTGCCCCAGGTGTTCCAGAAATGCTTGAACTGGGCGATCTGCTCCTGTTCCTCGAGGTCGAAATGGTGGGCCATGGTCGGGGTCTTTCTTTCAGCGCGCGGATTGTAGGCTGGCGGCCCAGGCGGCCACGTCGGAGAGCGGGCGCTGCAGCTGCTCGCCCGCCTCGCGCAGCGGTTTGACGGTGACGGTGCCCGCGCGCAGTTCGTCGGCGCCGAAAACGAGCGCGAAGCGCGCGCCGCTGGCATCGGCCTTCTTGAACTGCGCCTTCATGCTGCCCGGCCCCTGCGCGTTGGCCGCGGCGCTGTGCATCTGCACCGAGACGCCCAGCGCGCGCAGGCGCTGCAGCGTGGCCATCACGGTCGGCAGCGCGGCGGCGTCGGCCACCACCGCGTACGCATCGGGCTGCGCGGCGGGCGTGTCCCGCCCCTGCTCCCGGAGCAGCTCCAGCACGCGCTCCACCCCGAGCGCCCAGCCCACCGCGGGAGCGGGCTTGCCGCCCATCTGCTCGATCAGGTAGTCGTAGCGCCCGCCGCCGCAGATCGTGCCCTGCGCGCCGAGCTGGTCGGTGACGAACTCGAACACCGTGAGGTTGTAGTAGTCCATGCCGCGCACCAGGCGCGGGTTGATGCTCCAGGCCACGCCCGCCGCATCGAGCATGGCCTGCACCGCCGCGAGGTGCTGGCGCGACGCATCGCCGAGGTAGTCCATCAGCCTGGGCGCGGCCTCGACCAGCGCCTGCATCGCCGGGTTCTTGGTGTCCAGGATGCGCAGCGGGTTGCTGTGCAGGCGGCGCCTGGCGTCCTCGTCGAGCAGCTCCTGGTGCTGCTCCAGGTAGGCGATGAGCGCGGCGCGGTGCGCCCGGCGCTCGTCGGGCTGCCCCAGGCTGTTGAGCTCCAGGCGCACGTCCTTCAGGCCCAGCTCGGCCCAGAGGGCGTGCGCCAGCAGGATGATCTCCGCATCCATCTCGGGGCCGGGAAAGCCCAGCGCCTCGGCGCCGATCTGGTGGAACTGCCGGTAGCGCCCGCGCTGCGGACGCTCGTGGCGAAACATCGGCCCCATGTAGTACAGGCGCCTGCCGCCGTCGTGCAGCAGCGAATGCTCGACCACCGCGCGCACCACGCCGGCGGTGGCCTCGGGGCGCAGGGTGAGCTGCTCGCCGTTGAGCCGGTCCTCGAAGGAGTACATCTCCTTCTCGACGATGTCGGTGACCTCGCCCAGGCCGCGCACGAACAGCGCCGTCGGCTCGACGATGGGCGTGCGGATCGCCCGGTAGGCATAGCGCTGCATGAGCGAGCGCACGACCTGCTCGAGCCACTCCCAGCGCGCCGAGTCCGGCGGCAGGATGTCGTTCATGCCCTTGATGGCGACCAGTCTTTGCATGTCTCTTGAAAATAGGTATAAAAAAGCCTTGTAGCGCTTGTGCAGCAAGCGTCAGCAGCTCATTTTTTTGATATCTCTCGGAAGACGGCAACCCGTCAGGCAGCACCTGCCGCCAGGCCGAAGCGGCGCTCGACGTAGGCCTCGACCAGCGCCTGGAACTCGCTGGCGATGTGCTCGCCGCGCAGCGTCACCGCCTTCTGGCCGTCGATGAACACCGGCGCCGCCGGGGCCTCGCCGGTGCCGGGCAGGCTGATGCCGATGTCGGCGTGCTTGCTCTCGCCGGGGCCGTTGACGATGCAGCCCATCACCGCCACGCGCAGCTGCTCCACGCCGGGGTAGCGCGTGCGCCAGACCGGCATTTGCGCGCGCAGGTAGTCGTCGATCTGCTTGGCCAGCTCCTGGAAGGTGGTGCTGGTGGTGCGCCCGCACCCCGGGCAGGCGGTGACGCTGGGCGCGAACGCGCGCAGGCCGAGCGACTGCAGGATCTCGGTCGCCACCAGCACCTCCTGCGTGCGCGATTCGCCGGGGCGCGGCGTGAGCGAGACGCGGATGGTGTCGCCGATGCCCTCCTGCAGCAGCATCGCGATCGCCGCGGTGGAAGCGACGATGCCCTTGGCGCCCATGCCGGCCTCGGTCAGGCCCAGGTGCAGCGCATAGTCGCAGCGCTGGGCAAGCGCGCGATAGACGGCGATCAGGTCCTGCACGCCGCTGACCTTGCACGAGAGGATGACCTGCTCGCCCCGCATGCCCAGCGCCTCGGCCCTTTGGGCCGACGAGATGGCCGAGCGCACCAGCGCCTCGTACATCACCTGGCGCGCATCCCACGGTTCGGCGCGGCCACCGTTTTCGTCCATCAGCGCGGTCAGCAGCTCCTGGTCGAGGCTGCCCCAGTTCACGCCGAAGCGCACCGGCCTGTCCCAGCGCAGCGCCGCCTCGATCATCTGGGCGAACTGCCTGTCGTGCTTGTCGCCCTTGCCGACGTTGCCCGGGTTGATGCGGTACTTGGACAGGGCCTGCGCGCACTCGGGGAAGTCCGTCAGCAGCCGGTGGCCGTTGTAGTGGAAATCGCCCACCAGCGGCACGGATTCGCCGGTCCTGTCGAGCTGCTCGCGGACCAGGGGCACGGCGGCGGCGGCCTCGGGGGTGTTGACGGTGATGCGCACCAGCTCCGAACCCGCCTGCGCGAGCTGGCGCACCTGCAGCACCGTCGCCTTGACGTCGGCCGTGTCGGTGTTGGTCATGGACTGCACGCGCACCGGCGCATCGCCGCCCACGGTCACCACCTTGTCGCCCCAGGCCACGCGGGCCTGGCGGGTGGGGCGCACTGCGGGCGCCACCAGGGCAATCGGCGTCGCCCCTTCAGAAATCGGCATTCACTTCACCTCAAACCGCGCGACGTTGCTGCGCGCGATCGCCGCAAGATCCATGGGCTCGCCGCGCACCGTCACATCGGCCGCGTCCGCGCGCCCTATCACCACGAACCATGGCGCGGCGTCAGCCGCGGCAAAGCGCTCTCCCGCCTCCAGGTTCTTCTGCACCAGCACCGTGCCGCGCCCATCGCGCACCTGCACCCAGGTCTGCTGGCGGGCCTGGATGACCAAGGCCGACTGGGGATCCGGCGCCCGCGCCGCGGGCGCCAGGGCGCCAGACTCCGGCACAACCTTCTCCGGGACGGGCGCATCCGCCTCCCGCGCGGGCGCCGGCTCGCCGACGGGCACGGCGCCGGCCTGCGGCGCGGCATCCCCATCGGCCGGCACGGCCGCGGCTGCGGCCGGCGGCGATTCGCTGGACGAGCGCTCGGCGTCGCGGTCACCGCGCGGCCAGAAGACGACCACGAGCGCGGCCAGGAGCAATGCAAGAACCACCGGGCCGACGACGCGCGGGCGCGACTTTTCGGCCAGCACGCCGACGCCGGCGCCCCTGAAACTGGCCTGCGTCCCGGACGGCTCCGCCAACTTCCTCGGCACCGCATGGGGCAGCAGCGCAAGCACCGGCGCCGGGTCGACCTTGAGCACGCGGCACACGCTCGATGCCAGGGCACGCAGGAACACCACGTCGGGGAAGGCCTCGTACCGGTCCGCCTCGAGGGCTTCGAGCTTGCGCACCGGCACCTTGAGCGTCGCGGCCAGCGCCGCCACGTGGACGCCTGCATCCTCGCGCAGGCGCGCGACCAGGCGGCCAGCGCTGGCCTGTTCGGTCCCCGGGCCACGCCCGGCCTCTCCCGCCAGCGGCTCGTCACTCATCGAATGCACCCCGCTCCAGCGCCAGCGCCTCCTTCGACTCGGGATAGCGCTTGTGCAACTGCTCGGCCAACTGCTCCGCCGCCTGCGCATCGCGCAGCGCGCGCTCTATCTTGATGCCCAGCCACAGCGACCGCGCATCGGAAAACTGGCCATTGTTCACGCGCCGAATATAGAACCGCGCCCGGCTGGCGTCTCCCTGGGCAAAGATGACGGATGCCAGGTGCAGCCCGACGATGGGGTTGCCGGCGTCGAACTCGTAGGCGTGCAGCAAGGTTTCCTGCGCCTGGCGCAACTGGCCGGCACGCTCCTGGCACAGCCCCTGGGACATCAGGGTCTTGGCGCGCGAAGGGTAGCGCGGCGTTGCCAGCGCCCGCTGGAACAGGGCGTCGGCCTGCGCATACTCCTCGCGCTGGCACCGCAGCCAGCCATAGTTGTGCAGGATGTCCGGATCGTTCGGCTTGAGCTCCTGCGCCCGCCGCAGGCTTTCCTCCGCGTGGGCCCAGTCCTGCTGCGCCATGTACACGAGGCCCCGCAGGTGATAGGCGTCGGCGTTGCCCGGGTCCGCCGCCAGCGCCTGCCCCACCTCCTCGAGCGCGACGTCGGTCTTGCCCAGCTGCAGGTAGTTGGCCGCAAGCTCCAGCCGGATCTGCGCCCGTTTGCGCGCATCCGCGGCATCGGCGGCGGCCGGAGACTCGCCCGCGGCGCTGCCGCCCGCGGGTGGATGCGCGCAGCCCTGCAGCCCCGCCAGCACGAGCACCAGCAGCAGCGCGCACAGCCACGGCGCCGCGAAACGCTTCGGCGCGCCGGCCCGCGGCGACACCATGGACACATCTTCACGCACCATGGCCTGGCCCTACGCCGTCGCCCGCGGCGCGGCGTGCCGCAGCTTGGCCATGCGCTCGGTGACCCGGGTGCGGTCCTGCACCTCGCCGGCCAGCTGGCCGCATGCGGCGTCGATATCGTCGCCGCGCGTCTTGCGCACCGTGGTCACGATGCCGGCATCCGAAAGCATCCCGGCGAAGGCCGCGATGCGCGCGTTCGGCGAACGGCGCAAGCCCGACTGGGGGAAGGGATTGAACGGGATCAGGTTGAACTTGCACGCCAGTCCGGTGCTGGCGTGGCTCACCAGTTCGATCAGCTGCCGCGCGTGCTCGGGCTGGTCGTTCACGCCGTCGAGCATGCAGTACTCGAAGGTGATGAAGTCGCGCGGCGCATGGTCCAGGTAGCGCCGGCAAGCGGCCAGCAGCTCGGCCAGCGGGTACTTGCGATTGAGCGGCACCAGGGTGTCGCGCAGGGCATCGGTCGGCGCATGCAGGGACACCGCCAGGGCCACGGGGCAATCGTGGGCCAGCCGGTCGATCATCGGCACCACGCCCGAGGTGGAGACGGTCACGCGCCGGCGCGACAGACCGTAGGCGTGGTCGTCGAGCATGGTGCGCAGCGCCGGTACCAGCGCCGGGTAGTTGTGCAGCGGCTCGCCCATGCCCATGAACACCACGTTGGTGATCACGCGCTCCTGCGTCCCCAGGCGCTGGCGCAGCGCGTGCTCGGCCCACCAGAGCTGGCCGACGATCTCGCCGCTGGTCAGGTGCCTACTGAAGCCCTGGTGCCCTGTGGAACAGAAACGGCAGCCGACGGCGCACCCCGCCTGCGAGGAGATGCACAGGGTGCCGCGGTCGTCCTCCGGGATGTACACCGTCTCGATGGCGTTGTTGCGGCCCACGTCGAACAGCCACTTGACGGTCCCGTCCCGCGACACATGCTCGCGCGCCACCGGCGGCGCGACCACGTAGGCGCAGTCCTTGAGCTTTTCACGGAAGGCCTTGGCCAGATCGGACATCCGGTCGAAGTCGCGCACCCCCCGCTGGTGGACCCAGCGGAACAGCTGCGTCGCGCGAAACGGCTTCTCCCCGAGTTGCGCGCAAAAGGCAACCATCGCGTCACGATCCAGATCGAGGAGATTGGTCAACATGGGGCTGCCCCTGTGCCTGAAGCCGTCCGGGCGCGCGTCCTCAGCGGGCGTAGATCGCCAGGCCCGGGAAGAAAAACGCCACTTCGACCTGCGCCGTCTCGGCGGCGTCGGAGCCGTGCACCGCATTGGCGTCGATGCTGTCGGCGAAGTCCGCGCGGATCGTGCCCGGCGCGGCCTTCTTCGGATCGGTCGCTCCCATGAGTTCGCGGTTCTTCAGGATGGCGTTCTCCCCCTCGAGCGCCTGCACCATGACCGGGCCGGAGATCATGAAATCGACCAGGTCGTTGAAGAAGGGACGGCCCTTGTGCACCGCATAGAACTGCTCGGCCTGCGCACGCGAGAGATGGATCATGCGCGCCGCGGCGATCTTCAGGCCCGCGGCCTCGAAGCGCGCGTAGATCTGGCCGATGACGTTCTTGGCGACGGCGTCCGGCTTGATGATGGAGAGAGTGCGTTCGATGGCCATGGAATTTTCCTGCGATGAAAGATTTTTGAACCGCCCCGAAGAGCAAAGCCGCTGATTTTACGATGGCGCCCGGCCCGCGGGCGACTCAGCGCCGGCCGCGGCGCTGCCCCGGGCCATTGCGCTGCCACCGCTGGCGCGCCAGGCTGTCGCCGCCGATGTAGCCCACCGAGGTTTTCATCGGGTCGGGCTGCCCCTTGGCGCCGCCCGCTTCGCGCGCCGGCGCCGCGCCGCGGCCGGCACCCTTTTTTCTGGCGCCGTCGCGGCCGCCGCGTGCGCCGGACACGCCCGGCGCGGCCTGCATGCCGACAGCCTGCATGAGCGCGCGGATGTCGCGCTCGTCCAGCTCGAGCCAGCTACCGCGGCGGAGTCCGCGCGGCAGCACCATCGCGCCGTAGCGGATGCGGATGAGCCGGCTGACGGCATGCCCGACCGCCTCGATCATGCGCCGCACCTCCCGGTTCCGGCCCTCGGTGATCACCACGCGGTACCAGCAGTTGGCGCCCTCGCCGCCACCGTCCTCGATCGAGCGGAAGGCGGCCACGCCGTCCTCGAGTTCCACGCCGTCGAGCAAGCGCTGCTTCTCCTCGTCGCTGAGCGCGCCGAGCACGCGCACCGCGTACTCGCGCTCCAGGCCGAAGCGCGGGTGCATCAACTGGTTGGCCAGCTCACCCGAGCTGGTGAACAGCAGCAGGCCTTCGGTATTGAGGTCGAGCCGCCCCACCGACTGCCACTTGCCCTGGGGCAGGCGCGGCAGCTTGCGAAACACCGTGGGGCGGTTCTGCGGGTCGTCGTTCGTGACCACCTCTCCCGCAGGCTTGTGGTAGGCGATGACACGCGCCGGCGGCGGCGTGATGCGAAAACGGATGGCCTTGCCATTGACCTTGATCTGGTCGCCGAACTGGATCCGCTGGCCAATGTGCGCAGGCTCGTTGTTGACCGAGATCCGGCCCTCCAGGATCAGCTGCTCCATCTCGAGGCGCGAGCCCATGCCGGCCTGCGCCAGCACCTTGTGCAGCTTGGGCGCCTCGGCATGCGGCTGCAGCACGCGCTTGGCCGACGCGGCCGGCGCCCGGCCATCGGCCTCGTCGTCGTACGTGCCGGAAACCACGTCGTCCAGGGCATAGCCCTGCTCGCGCGGCGCCGGCGCCGCGGCCGCATCGCGGCGGGGTGGCGCATCGCCCTCGGGCGGCCGCCGCGATCCACGGCGGCGGGGGCGGCGCGGTGCATCGCCGGCGCCCTGCGCCAAAGGCGCCTCGGGGCCCGGCTGGCCCGGCTCGCGTGCAGGTTCATCGTTCATCTTGGTTTCCCGTGGCGTCATCCACCCACTCTCCGGTCATGGGCCCGTCGGCCCCCTCCAGCACCCCGCCCAACGCGGCCTGCAGCAGATCGCCGGAGCGGGCCACCGCCGCCGCGGCTTCCTCGGCGCCCTGCAGCGGCGGCAGCTGGTCGAGCGAACTCAGCCCCAGGTCGTCGAGGAACTGGGCCGTGGTGGCCAGCAAGGCCGGGCGCCCCACGGTTTCCCTGTGCCCCACCACTTCGATCCAGCCACGGTCTTCGAGCTGCTTGACCATCACGCTGCTCACCGCCACGCCGCGGATGTCCTCGATGTCGCCGCGGGTCACCGGCTGTCGGTAGGCGATGATGGCCAGGGTCTCCAGCGTCGCCCGGCTGTAGCGCAAGGGTTTCTCGGGCACCAGCCGATCGAGCCATGGGCGCATCTCGGCACGGCTCTGGAAGCGCCAGCCCGACGCCACCTGCACCAGCTCGACGCCGCGCAGCGCCCAGTCCTCCTGCAGCTCCTGCAGCAGCATCTTGACCGTGTCGGCGCCCAGCGCGTCGTCGAACAGCGCGCGCAACTGGCGCAGCGGCACCGGTTCGGGCGCGCAGATCAGCGCCGTTTCCAGCACCCGTTTGGCTTGAGCCGAATTCATGGTCCGTGGTGCCTGCATCAGGCCACCCCCGCATCGACGCTGCGCGCGGGGCGAATGAAAAAAGGTTGGTGCGCCGGCCGGGAATCACGCCCGCGCGTCGGGCTTGCCGGGCTCGGCTCCGGGGCCGCCTGGCGCCCGCACGACGAGAGCGGCGCGAGCGCGGTCAGCTACCCGGCATTGTAGTGCAAGCCCCTGTGCGCCAGCACCGCGCGCATGTCCTGCGGCAGCGCCGCCCGCCACTGCAGCATCGCACCCGTGACCGGATGCACCAGCGCCAGCGCGCAGGCATGCAGGGCCTGGCGCTCCATGGCTTCGGCGGCCGCGCCGCCGTACAGCGCATCGGCCAGCAACGGGTGCCCGATCGACGCCATGTGCACGCGGATCTGGTGCGTGCGCCCGGTATGCAGCGTGCAGCGCACGAGGCTCAGGTGGCCATCGGTATCCAGCAGTTCGATGTCGGTGCGTGCCGGCTTGCCGGGGTGGCGCGCCAGATCGACCACTGCCATGCGCAAGCGATTGCGCGGGTCGCGCCCGATCGGCGCGTCCACGCTGCGCGCCGGCTCCCCGGTCCAGCGCCCCCAGGCGATCGCCAGATACCGCCGGCCGACCCGCCGCTCGGCGATCTGCCCGACCAGCGCATCCATCGCCCGCCGCGTGCGCGCCACGACCATCAGGCCGCTGGTGTCCTTGTCGAGCCGGTGCACGATGCCCGCGCGCGGCAGCAGGGCCGCCCCGGCGTCGCGCGCCATCAACCCGTTGAGCAGCGTGCCGCTCCAGTGTCCCGGCGCCGGGTGCACCACCAGGCCCGCGGGCTTGTTGACGACGAGCAGGTGTTCGTCCTCGTACACGACGTCGAGGGCCATGGGCTCGGGGCGGAAGGCCTGGCTCTGCTGCGTCGGCCGCATCTGCAGGCACAGCACGTCGCCCATGTGCACCCGATGGGCCGGCTTGGTGCACTCTTGGTCGTTGAGCCGCAACGCCCCGAGCGCGATCAGCTGCTGCAGATAGCTGCGGGTGAATTCGGGCACCAGCTCCACCAGCGCCTTGTCCAGGCGCCAGCCGTGCTGGCCTTGCGCGACCTCGACCTGCCGCAGCTCCCACGCGCCGTCGGCGGGCATGGCATCGCCCGCTTCATCGTCCGGCCCGGCCGCGATGGCGGCTGACATGCGCGGCGTCTCAGCGCGCCGGCAGATAGCGCGCCGGATCGACCGGCTTGCCCTCCCGGCGAATCTCGAAATGCAGCTTGACGCGGTCCGCATCGCTGCTGCCCATCTCGGCGATCTTCTGGCCGCGGTGCACGTTCTGGTCTTCCTTGACCAGCAGCTTCTGGTTGTGCGCGTAGGCCGTGAGGTAGGTGTTGTCGTGCTTGAGGATCACCAGGTTGCCGTAGCCGCGCAGGCCGGCGCCGGCATACACGACGCGGCCATCGGCCGCCGCGAGCACCGGGTCGCCCGCCTTGCCCCCGATGTCCACGCCCTTGTTGCGCGCCTCGTCGAAGCCCGCCAGCAGCGCGCCCGACGACGGCCAGATGAAGCCCGCGTCGCCTGCACCCGTGACCGGCTTGGGCGCCGCCACCGGCGCCGGTGGCGGCGCGGCGCTGGCATGCGTCGCGGCGGGCGCCGTGGCCGGGCCGATCGTCGTGCTCGTGACCGGACGCGTCACCACGCCCTGATCGGCGGCCACGCTGGCCGCCGCCGTCTCGGGCGGCACCACGCGCAGCACCTGCCCCACCTCGATCAGGTTGGGGTCGCCCAGCTGGTTCCAGCGGGCGATGTCCTTCCAGCTCTGGCCCGTGTCCAGGCCGATGCGGATCAGGGTATCGCCCGCCTTGACGGTGTAGTACCCTGGCTTGCCGGCGTTCTCCGCCCCTGGCAGCGGCTTCATCGGCGCCGGCGCCACGGCAGGCGCCTCGGGCCCCGAGACGGCCGTCGCGGCCGAGGTGCCACGGCTTTCCACCGGCGCCCGGTTCACCGGCGTGCTGCATGCCGCCAGCCACAGCGCCGCGATGACCACCACCCCCGCTATCCCAATTCGTGCCTGCCGCATAGTTTCCCGTTCACACCATGAATCTCACGCAATCCCGGATTTTAGGGGGACGAAATGCACCGCCTCGAGGATTTCCCGGGTGAACCCCTGCGGCGTCCTGTCCACCACCTGCAGCGCCTGCCGTCCGTCCGCCGCCACGACGGGCGCCACCAGCCTGCCGCCCACCGCCAGCTGCTGGCACCACGCGGGCGGCAGCTGCTCGCCGCCGGCCGCCGCGATGATGCCGGAATACGGCGCGCCATCGGCGAACCCGAGCATGCCGTCTCCCAGGATCAGGTGCACGTTGGCCAGCCGCAGCGGCCGCAGCCTGTCGCGCGCGCGATCGTGCATGGCGCGCAGGCGCTCCACCGAATACACCTCGCGCGCGACCCGGCTCAACACCGCCGCCTGGTAGCCGCAGCCCGTGCCGACCTCCAGCACCCGCCCAAGCCCCGCGCCGCCCTGCGCGCACGGCGCGCCCAGCAACAGCTCGATCATGCGCGCCACGACGCCGGGCTTGGAGATGGTCTGCCCCCAGCCGATCGGCAGGCTGGTCTCCTCGTACGCCTGGTTGGCCAGCGCCGTATCGACGAACAGGTGCCGCGGCACCTCGCCCATGGCGCGCAGCAGCGCCGCATCAGCCACGCCCGCGGCGGCGAGCCGCTGCACCATGCGCGCGCGCACGGCGGCCGAATCGAGCCCCACACCCCGTGCCGGCGCCACTGCCGCCGATGGCGCCGGCCGCGCGGCCCCCGCGCCACCCTGGCGCGAGGCCGGCCGCCCGGCGTCGACCTGCGCGGGAAAACCCGGGCGCCGCTGCATGTTCATGGCATCTCGGTGGCTGCCGCCAGCCGCGCCACCGTCTGCGCCCAGTAGCCCAGGTGCTGGTGGTCGGTCATGTCGACCTGCAGCGGCGTGAGGGCCACGTGCCCGAGGGCGGTGGCATGGAAATCCGTGCCCTCGCCGGCGTCCCGCGCCGCGCCGGCCGCGCCGATCCAGTACATGGTCTCGCCGCGCGGGTTCTGCTGCCGGATCGCGCTCTGCGCCGCATGGCGCCGCCCGAGGCGGCACAGCTTGAGCGGCCGCAGCGCCGACAGCGGCAGATTGGGGATGTTCATGTTGAGCAGCCAGGGCGCCGTGCCCACGAGCTGCTGGTGCTGCATCCGCTCGACGAAGGCGCGCACCGTCTGCGCCGCCGCATCGAGCTCGGCCCAGCCCTTGTCCACCTGCGACACGGCCAGTGCCGGAATGCCGAACAGGTAACCCTCCATCGCCGCCCCCACGGTGCCGGAATACACCGTGTCGTCGCCCATGTTGGCGCCGTTGTTGATGCCCGATATCACCAGGTCGGGCCGGTCGCCGAGCAGGCCGGTGAGCGCGATGTGCACGCAGTCGGCCGGCGTGCCGTTGACGTAGCGAAAACCGTTGGGCGCCTCGTGCACGTACAGCGGCGCATTGAGCGTCAGCGCGTTCGACTTGGCGCTGTTGTTGTGCTCCGGCGCGATGACCTGCACCTCGGCGACCGGCGCCAGCGCCGCATGCAGGGCGACAATCCCCGGCGCCTGGTAGCCGTCGTCGTTGGAGAGAAGGATTTTCATTGGCAAAGCGCGGACAGGCCGCAGATTGTAGGGGCCGCAGGCCGCGCGCCCGGCAGCGGCGCGATCCGCGGGCGGCGGTGGCCCTATCATGGGCGGGTTTGCCTCTCTTCGACAGGATCCGCCCCCATGCATGCCTGGCTTTGCACCACACCCACCGGCGTCGACGCGCTCGCCTGGACCGAACTGCCCACGCCCACGCCCGGTCCCGGCGAGGTGCTGATCGAAATCCGCGCGGCCAGCCTCAACTTCCCCGACCTGCTGATCGTGCAGGACAAATACCAGTTCAAGCCGACCCTTCCCTTCGTTCCCGGCTCCGAATACGCCGGCGTGGTGCAGGCCCTGGGCGAAGGCGTCAGCCACCTGCGCGTGGGCCAGAGCGTGGCCTGCCTGAGCGGCACCGGAGGCTTCGCCACGCACACCACGGCGCCCGCCAAGCTGTGCTTTCCCCTGCCCGAGGGCTTCCCGCACGTGGACGCGGCGGCCTTCCTGATGATTTACGCCACCTCGCACCACGCCTTGATGGACCGCGCCGCGCTGCGGGCCGGGGAGACGGTGCTCGTCCTCGGCGCAGCCGGCGGCGTGGGCACGGCGGCCATCCAGATCGCCAAGACCGCCGGCGCACGGGTGATCGCGGCCGCCTCGACCGATGAGAAATGCGCGCTGTGCCGCCACCAGGGCGCCGACGCGACCATCAACTACGGCAGCGAAAACCTGCGCGACGCGATCCGGCGGCTCACCGACGGCAAGGGGCCCGACGTGATCTACGACCCGGTGGGCGGCGACAGCACCGAGGCGGCGTTCCGCTCCATCGCCTGGCGCGGGCGGCACCTGATCGTCGGCTTCGCCGCGGGGCCGATCCCCAGCCTGCCGATGAACCTGCCCCTGCTCAAGGGCGCCTCCATCGTCGGCGTGTTCTGGGGCGACTTCGCCAAGCGCGAGCCCGGGGCCAACGCCGCCATGCTCGAAACCCTGGCGCAGTGGTACGCCCAGGGGAATATCAAACCGGTCATCGACCAACAGCTGCCCATGGCCGAACTGCCCCGCGCGTACGCGCGCATGGCGGCCCGCCAGGTCAAGGGCAAGCTGGTGCTGGTGAACTGACGCTGCCGCGCCGGGCGTGGCGGCACAATAGCGTGCCCCCGTCGACGCACCCCCCTTTTTTCGCCCACCACCCTCATGGCTTCCAAGTCCGCCCCGGAAATCGCCCGAGAGACCCTGAAACGGCTGGCCGGCCAAAAGCTGCAGCCGACCCCGGAGAACTACCAGGCCATCTACGACGAAGTCTCCGGCCGGGCGAGCGAACCCGCCTTCCCCACGCTGCGGCTGCGCCAGATCGCGCGCGTCATGCCGGCGCAGACGTCGGCGCAGAAGCGCCTGCTGGTGCAACTGGAAGCGGCGGTGAACGCCAGGGACTGGACCGCGCTGCAGAACATCCTGGTCGGCTACGCCGGGCTCGGCCTGGCGCCCGTGAGCACGACGATGGCCACCACCGCGCCCGCGGCCACGGGCGTGCCCACGATGCTGGCCGAGCACCTGGCGCGGCTGATCGACAACATCCTGCCGGCACTCGGCGAAGACGACAGCCGCGTGCGGCAACTCGCCACCGAGCTCACCCAGTGGCTGCGCCAGCCGACGCCCGAGGTCGTCCAGACCGAGAAGCTCCTGAGCAACTTCGCCTACCGCATGTCGTTCGCGGTGGAGGACCAGGCAGCCATCCGCCTGAGCCTGCTGTCGCTGCTGCACATGGTGTTCGACAACATCGCGGTGCTCAGCGAGGACGACCACTGGCTGCACGGACAGGCGCAGGCGCTGCGCGACGCGGCCACGCCGCCGCTCACGCTGCGCCGGCTCGACGACGTGCAGCAGCGGCTCAAGGACGTCATCTTCAAGCAGACGGAGGCCCGCGAACGCAGCATCGAAGCGCAAAAGCAGATGCGCGAGCTGCTGGTGACCTTCATCGACCGCCTGGCGCAGATGGACGAGACGAGCTCGGCCTACCACGACAAGCTCTCGGGCTGCGCCGAGCGCATCGGCCAGATCAAGGACCTGCAGGAGCTCTCGCCGCTGCTCGAGGAGGTGATGGGCGCCACCCGCGCGATGGCGCAGAGCAGCCGGGCGATGCGCAGCGAGCTGCAGGGCCTGCGCCAGCGTGCCGAAGCGTCCAACGCGGAGATCGAGCACCTGCGCCGCGAGCTCGAGCGCACCAGCGCCCAGGCGCGGCACGACCCGCTCACCGGCTCGCTCAACCGCAAGGGGCTGGATGAAACGCTGGAGCGCGAGGTGGCGCGCGCGACGCGCAACGAGCTGCCCATGTGCGTGGCGCTGCTCGACCTGGACAATTTCAAGGCGCTGAACGACCGCTACGGGCACGACGTGGGAGACGCCGCCCTGGTGCACCTGGTCGAGACCACCCGCCAGTGCATGCGCCCGCAAGACCAGTTGGCACGCTACGGCGGCGAGGAGTTCGTGCTGGTGCTGCCCGACACGACGCTGGAGCAAGGGGTGGAGGCGATGAAACGCCTGCAGCGCGAACTCACCAAGCACTACTTCCTGCAAAACGAGGAGCACGTGCTGATCACCTTCAGCGCCGGCGTGGCGCAACTGGAAGGCAACGAAACCAGCATCGAGACGCTCAGGCGCGCCGACCAGGCCATGTACCTGGCCAAGCGCTCGGGCCGCAACCGGGTCGTCGCCGCCTGAGAGCCCGCGCAGCGGGCAGCAGGGGCCCGTTGCGCGCCGCGGTTGCGCTCACCACCCCCCGGTGATGTACTGCTCCATCTGCTCGATCACGAACTGCTGCTGCGTGATGATGTGCTTGACCAGGTCGCCGATCGACACCAGGCCGACCACCCTGCCGTCCTGCACGACCGGCAGGTGGCGCACGCGGTTTTCCGTCATCAGCGCCATGCACTCCTCGGTGCTCTGGTCCGGGTGCACGAAGCGCACCGCGCGCGTCATGATCTCGCTCACCGGCGTATCGCCCGAACTGCGTCCGAGCAGCACCACCTTGCGCGCGTAGTCGCGCTCGGTGAAGATGCCGGCGATTTTCTCGCCGTCCATCACCAGCAGCGCCCCCACGCTCTTGTCGGCCATCAGCCGCAGCGCATCCAGCACGGTAGCGTCGGGCGCGACGCGGAGCACCTGCGCAATGGCCTTGGTTTTGAGAATTTCGGCAACGGTCGTCATGGCGCTCTTCCTTTCCTTCGTTGGTGGCTCGAAAACCCGATGCCGGAGTTTGAGCACAAGCGGGCGCCGGGTGCAATAAGGCCTTTCCTCACGGCCGTCCCTTTTTCAGATGAAAAACGGCATTTTCGCAGGCACAGTAAGCGCCGATAGCTCCTTTTTTTGAAAACTGTGGGCAGCCCGTCAGACCGCGCCGGCGCCCATCCCGGCCAGCGCCAGGCCGGCCGCCGCGTTGCGCGCACGCCGTCGTCAGGTAAAGAACCATGAAGCAGCCCGCGCGCCGAACACAAACTGTGTCCAGATGTGCGACAGTTCAGCGTTTTCGGCGCGGATACCGCCGAACCATACCGCTCGTTCCGGCCCCGCCCGCACCCCATCGCGTTTTGCCCATGCATCCTGCGCCACGCTGCTCCCACGCCACCGCCACACCGCTCCGCCACCGCCGCGCCCGCACCGGGCCCCTGGCCTCCGGAGCCCGTCCCATGTCTTTCGAGGGCCGCACCAGCCCCTTTGCGGGATGGGGTGCGGGGCACGGCGCGCCGCCGATGGCCGGGGCAAGCGCCGCGGCGGTGCGGCCGCGAAACATCGGGCAGGCCCTCGGGCTGCTGGCCGGCCTCGCGCTGGCCCTGGCGCTCGGCGGCTGCGGCAGGCAGGCCGCGCAGCCCGCCGGCAGCCCGGCGCCCGCCGAGGTCGGCACGCTCACGCTGCAGGCCGAGCCGCACACCTTCACCACCGAGCTGCCCGGGCGCACCAGCGCCTTCCTGATCGCCGAGATCCGCCCGCAGGTCGGCGGCATCGTGCAGAAGCGCCTGTTCACCGAGGGGGCGACCGTCAAGGCCGGGCAGGCGCTCTACCAGATCGACCCGGCCAGCTTCGAGGTGCAGCTCGCCACCGCGCAGGCGCAGCTGGCCAAGGCCGAGACCAACCAGCGCGCCGCGCAGACCAACGCCGCGCGCAACGCCGAGCTGATCAAGGCCAACGCCATCAGCCGCCAGCAGTACGACGACAGCCAGACGGCGCTGGCGCAGGCGCAGGCGGACATCGCCGCGGCCCGGGCGGCGGTGCAGGCCGCCAGGCTCAACCTGGGCTACACCCAGATCAAGGCCCCGATCGCGGGGCGCACCGGCGCCTCCAGCGTCACGCCGGGCGCGCTGCTCACGGCCAACCAGGCGCAGCTGCTCACCACCGTCACGCAGACCGATCCGCTGTACGTGGACATCACGCAGTCGAGCACCGAGGTGCTGCGGCTGAAGAAGGAACTGGCCGACGGGCGGCTCACGCAGGACGAGAAGGGCGCGGCGCGGGTGAAGATCGTGCTCGACGACGGCAGCACCTACGCGCACGCGGGCACGCTGCGCTTCAGCGGCGTGCAGGTCAACCCGGCCACCGGCGCGATCACGCTGCGCGCCACCGTGCCCAACCCCGAGGGGCTGCTGATGCCCGGCATGTACGTGCGCGCCGTGCTGGAGACGGGCATGAGCGAAAAAGCCATCCTCGCGCCGCAGCAGGCCGTCACGCGCGACCCGGCGGGCAACGCGCGCGTGCTCGTCGTGTCCGCGGACGACAAGATCGAGAGCCGCCGCATCGTCACCGGCGCGGCGGTGGGCAACCGCTGGGAGGTGCTCTCGGGCCTCGCGGCGGGCGAGCGCATCCTGGTCGACGGCTCGCAGCGCGTGCGCGCGGGCGACAAGGTCAGGCCCGTGCCCTGGGAGGCCAAGCCGGCGCCGCCGGCGAAGAATTCCGCACCCGAAGCCAGGCGCTGAGGCCCACGCACCATGGCGCAGTTCTTCATCAACCGCCCGGTCTTCGCCTGGGTGATCGCGATCATGATCATGCTCGCGGGGGCGTTCTCCATCGCCACGCTGCCGCTGGAGATGTACCCCGAGATCGCGCCGCCGCGCGTGACCATCAACACCACCTACACCGGCGCCTCGGCCGAGACGGTGGAAAACTCGGTCACGCAGATCATCGAGCAGCAGCTCAAGGGCCTGGACAACCTGCTCTACATGAGCTCGACCAGCGATTCGGCGGGGCGCTCGCGCACCACGCTCACCTTCGCGCCCGGCGCCAACATCGACGTGGCGCAGGTGCAGGCGCAGAACAAGATGCAGGGCGCGATGAACCGCCTGCCCGACGCGGTCAAGAGCCGCGGCCTGTTCATCAACAAGGGCGGGCAGGACTTCCTCGTCACCTACGTCTTCACCTCGCCCGACCCGAGCGTGACGCAGGTGACGATAGGCGACTACCTCAACAGCAACGTGGTGGACGTGCTGGCGCGCATCGACGGCGTGGGCGACATCTTCGTCTTCGGCACGCCCTACGCCATGCGCATCTGGATGGACCCGGCGAAGATGGAGAAGTACGCGCTGATGCCGTCGGACCTGGCCGCCGCGCTCAACGCGCAGAACGCCCAGGTCTCGGCCGGGCAGCTCGGCTCCCTGCCCGCCGTCAAGGGCCAGATGCTCAACGCCACGATCACCGCGCGCACCAAGCTGCAGACCGTGCAAGAGTTCAAGGCCATCGTGCTCAAGGCGCTGCCCGACGGCTCGGTGGTGACCATGGCCGACGTGGCCCGCGTGGCGCTGGACCCCGACAACTACACCGTGCGCTCGGTGCTCGACGGCCAGCCCGGCGCGGGCCTCGGGATCATCCTGGCCGACGGCGCCAACGCCACCAAGGTGGCCGACGACGTGGCGAAAAAGCTCGCCGAGCTCGCGCCCTACTTCCCCGACGGCATCACCGGCTTCGTCAGCTCCGACTCCACCCCCTTCGTGCGCGCCTCGATCGAGGAGGTGATCAAGACCCTGGCCGAGGCCATGCTGCTGGTCACGCTGGTGATGTTCGTCTTCCTGCAGAACTGGCGCGCCACCTTCATCCCCATGATCTCGGTGCCGGTGGTGCTGCTGGGCACGCTCGGCGTGCTCAACGCCATGGGCTACTCGATCAACATGCTCACCATGTTCGCGCTGGTGCTGGCCATCGGCCTGCTGGTGGACGACGCCATCGTCGTGATCGAGAACGTCGAGCGGGTGATGAACGAGCAGGGGCTCTCGCCCAGGGAGGCCACGCGCGAGTCGATGCGCGAGATCACGCCCGCGCTCATCGGCATCGGCCTCACCCTGGCGGCGGTGTTCGTGCCCATGGCCTTCTTCCCGGGCTCGGTGGGGGTGATCTACCGGCAGTTCTCGATCACCATCGTCGCGGCCATGGCGCTGTCGGTCTTCATCGCGCTCACGCTCACGCCGGCGCTGTGCGCCAGCCTGCTCAAGCCCACGGCGCACCACCAGCCGGGGCACGCGCCGCGGCGCGGGCTGCTGGGCATGGTCGACCGGTTCTTCCAGTGGTTCAACCGGCACTTCGACGCCTCCGCCAACCGCTACCAGGGCAGCGTGGCGCGCCTGCTGCGCCGCTCGCTGCGCATGATGGTGCTGTTCGCCGTGGTGCTCGCGGCGGTGGCCTGGATGTTCCACCGCCTGCCCACCTCGTTCCTGCCCAACGAGGACCAGGGCTTCATCCGCGTCAACGTCACCCTGCCCTCGGGCGCCACCGACGCCCGGCTGCAGGACGTGATGGAGCAGATCCGGCTGTACTTCAAGGACAAGCCCGAGATCTTCAGCACCAACGCGATCTACGGCTTCAACGGCAACCAGAGCTCGGGCAGCATGTTCGTGCGCCTGACGGACTGGGCCGAAAGGCCGCTGCCCGGCCAGTCGGCCGAGGCCATCGCGCGCAAGGCCAACCAGGAGCTGCGCCACATCCGCGACGCGCGCATCTTCGCTGTCATGCCGCCGCCGGTGCGCGGCCTGGGCTCGAGCGCGGGCATCAACTTCGTGCTCAAGGACCTGAACGGCCTGGGCCACGAGGCGCTGATGAAGGCCAAGGACGACGTGATCGCCGCCGCGCGCCAGGAGCCGGCGCTGGCCAACATGCGCACCACGGGCTTCGACGACACCTCCGAGCTGCGCGTGGTCGTCGACGACCGCAAGGCCTCGGCGCTGGGCCTGTCGATCAGCGACATCAACGGCGTGCTGGCAAGCGCCATGGGCGGCACCTACGTCAACGACTTCATCCACCAGGGCCGCGTCAAGCGCGTCTACATTCAGGGCGACGGGCCGGCGCGCATGCTGCCGCAGGACATCGCCCAGTGGAGCGTGCGCAACAGGAACGGCGAGATGGTGCGCTTCGACGCGTTCGCCACCACTGCCTGGGCCAGCGGCTCGCCGCAGCTCATGCGCTACAACGGCAGCCCGGCGATGGAAATGGAGGCCAACACCGCCGAGGGCGCGAGCTCGGGCGACGCGATGGCCGCGGTGGAGCGCATCATGCAGGCCATGCCGCCCGGCATCGGCATCGAATGGACCGGCGCCTCGCTGCAGGAGCGCCAGTCCGGCTCGCAGGCGCCGCTGCTGTACGCCGTCTCCATCCTCTTCGTGTTCCTCTGCCTGGCCGCGCTGTACGAGAGCTGGAGCGTGCCCGCGTCGGTCATGCTGGCGGTGCCGCTGGGCGTGATCGGCGCGCTCGCGGCCACCTACGGGCGCGGGCTGGCCAACGACGTGTACTTCCAGGTCGGGCTGCTCACCACCGTGGGGCTGGCGTCCAAGAACGCCATCCTGATCGTCGAGTTCGCGATGCAGCTGCAGGAGCGCGGCCAGAGCCTGCTGGACGCGACGGTGCAGGCGGTGCGCCTGCGCCTGCGGCCCATCTTGATGACCTCGCTCGCCTTCGGCTTCGGCGTGCTGCCGCTCGCTCTGGGCACCGGCGCGGGCGCGGCGGGGCGCAACGCGATCGGCACCGCCGTGCTCGGCGGCATGGTGTTCGCCACCGTCCTGGGCATCTTCTTCGTGCCGGTGTTCTTCCTCGTGGTGCGCAAGCTCTTCGTGCGCGGGCACGGCCGGGAAGCGGCCGAGACGACCGCCACGGTCCGGTAATCTACTTTTTCGAGAGCTGCCAGCGCTTGCCACAAAAGCGCTGGATCCACTTTTCATCCATGAACCGCAGCAACCCATGGCCACGCCGCACTTCGACGCCGTGATCCTCGGCGCCGGTGCCGCCGGGCTGCTGTGCGCGGCGCTGGCCGGGCAGCGCGGGCGCAGGGTGCTCCTGATCGACCACGCGCCCAAGGTGGCCGAGAAGATCCGCATCTCGGGCGGCGGGCGCTGCAACTTCACCAACCGCGAGCTCGACCCGCGCGCGCCGCAGCGGCACTTCGTCGGCGCCAACCCGCGCTTCGCCCGCTCCGCCCTGTCGCGCTACACGCCGCAGGACTTCATCGCGCTGGTCCGGCGCCACGGCATCGCCTTCCACGAAAAACACAAGGGCCAGCTCTTCTGCGACCGCAGCAGCGAAGACCTGATCGCGATGCTGCTCGCCGAATGCGCCGACGGCCGGGTCGAGCGCTGGCAGCCCTGCGGCGTGGATGCGGTCTCCCGCCCGCCCGAGGCCGGCGCATACACGCTGCACACCACGCGCGGCCCGGTGAGCGCCCACCGCCTGGTGGTGGCCACCGGTGGCCTGTCGATACCCAAGCTCGGCGCCAGCGACCTGGGCTACCGCATCGCGCGCCAGTTCGGCCTCCCCGTGGTGGCGCAGCGCCCCGGCCTGGTGCCGCTCACCTTCGACGGCGCGGCATGGGCGCCGCACGCCCGGCTGGCCGGGCTGGCCCTGCCGGTGCGCATCCGCACCGAGAACCCCCAGGCGCGCGCGGCGTTCGACGAAGACCTGCTGTTCACCCACCGCGGCCTCTCGGGCCCGGCGGTGCTGCAGATCTCCAGCTACTGGCAGCCGGGCACGCCGCTGTCGATCGACCTGGCGCCCGGCGCCGGCCTGGCGGAGCGGCTGCTCGCGGCCAAGGCCGGGTCGCGCAAGCACATCGCCAACCTGCTCGCCCAGTGGCTGCCCGCGCGCCTGGCCGACGCCTGGACCAGCCAGCGCGCCGAGTGGCAGCGCCCGGTGAACGAGGCGAGCCGCAAGGCGCTGGCCGAGCTTGCCGCGCAGCTGGCCGACTGGCGCATCACGCCCAGCGGCACCGAGGGCTACAGGAAGGCCGAGGTCACCGTCGGCGGCGTGGACACGCGCGCGCTGTCGCAGCAGACGCTGGAAGCGGCCGGCCAGAGCGGCCTGCACTTCATCGGCGAGGTGGTGGACATCACCGGCTGGCTCGGCGGCTACAACTTCCAGTGGGCCTGGGCCAGCGCCCACGCCTGCGCGCAGGCGCTGTGACGCACTGCCGCCCTCGCCGCCCGCCGCGGGGCACTGCGGGCGCCGCCGGCGCCACCGCGCCTGCAGCGGCCATCACCGCAGGACGCCGGCAAAGAACCGCGCCAGCTCTTCGTAGCCGTCGAGCGGCAGGACATTGGCCGTGTACTGGTCCGGGCGCACGACGACCATGCACCCACGGTCGCGGTCGATGCCGCGCATGTCGAAGATGTCGCCCGCGCCCTTGTGGTCGACGCAGAAGACCTTCTCGTGATCCTGCAGGCCCAGCTTGCCGGTCCTGGGCTTGAGCAGCGAAGGCATGTCCTCGCAGGCCAGCTCCTCGAAGGTCTGCTGGAACACCGCGCGAAAGTCGATCACCGCGTCGACGTCCTCGCCCTCGCGGGTGTGGCGCACGATCGGCGACCCGGGGTCCGACTCCAGCCAGTCGGCCAGCCGGTGGACGGCCGAGCCCGGCCGCGAGCCGTCGGCCCTGCCGGCAAAGGCATAGATGCGCCAGCGCGCGTCGGCCTCGGCGGCGTGCCCGAGCTGCATCTGTTTGGCGTCCGACAGGCGCACCACCGGCGCCGAGTGAAAGCGCCGGCCGATCTCTTCGCCCCGGGCGAGCGCCTGGTGCGCCGGCCGGGCGAACAGGTACGACGCGTCGTACTTCACGGCGGTGCCGCCGGTGAATTCCAGGTTGGCCTTGAACTGGCGGATGATGCGCGGCTCCTCGGTGCCGTCGCGCTCGGCCTGGGTGGTGGGCGCCGACATGATGCGCGCCCATTCGTGGTCGGTATCGACCAGCCGCCTGGCTTCGGTCAGGCGCTCCTCGGAATAGCTGCGCAGCAGGCTGGCGTCGGCCCGCCCCGTCAGCACGTGCACCAGCTTCCAGCCCAGGTTGAAGGTATCCTGCATCGAGACATTCATGCCCTGCCCCGCCTTGGGCGAGTGGGTGTGGCAGGCGTCGCCCGCGGTGAACACGCGCGGATTCCGCCCGGAACCCTCGGGCACGTCGTCGAACTTGTCGGTGATGCTGTGCCCGATCTCGTAGATGGACCACCAGACGACCTCCTTCACATCGAGCGAGTACGGCCGGATGATGCGGTTGGCCGCGGCGATCATGTCGTCCTGGGTGAGCTTGCGGCTCGTCACCTTCTCGTCGGGATTGAGCTTGTCGAGCTCCACGTACATGCGGAACACGTAGCCGCCCTCGCGCGGCAGGATCAATACGTTGCCCTCGCTGGCGGAGGAGATCAGGCACTTCTGCCGCACGTCGGGGAAATCGGTGTTGGCCAGGATGTCCATCACGCCCCACGCCTGGTGCGCGGCGTCGCCGTGCAGCTCGCCGCCGATCGCCTTGCGCACCGCCGAATGCGCGCCATCGCAGCCGACGACGTAGTTCGCGCGCACCGTCCTCGTCGCCCACCAGTTGACGCCGCTGGCGTCCTTGAGCGTCACGGTCACCGGGTGGTCATCGGTCGTGGGGTCGACCGTGAGGCCGACGAGCTCCCAGCCGTAGTCCGGCTCGAGCCGCGCGCCCGAGTTGCGCATCACCTCCAGGAAGAGCTCGTGCAGCCGCGCCTGGTTGATCAGGATGTGCGGCATCTCCGAGCTGTCGTCGGCCACGTCCTGCACCCGGCCGACGCGCCGGATGTGCTCGGGCCTGGCCGGGTCCGGCATCCAGAAGGCGGTCTGGTTCACCCAGTAGGCCTCGCGCTTGACCTTGTCGGCGAAGCCGAAGGCCTGGAACATCTCCATGGTGCGCGTGTTGATGCCGTCGGCCTTGCCCTTGATGATGTTGGCCGGCATGCGCTCCACGATCATGGTGTCGATCTCGGGAAACCGGGCCAGCTGCGCGGCCAGGCACAGGCCGGCCGGCCCGGTGCCGGCGATCAACACGTCGACCTTCTCGGGCAGGGGCTCGTTGGCGCCGCGGTTGCGCCGGTCGGGCGCGGCCTGCTCCACGTCGGGGTTGCCACCCCTGAAGCCATCCTTGTAATACTGCATTCGGGATCTCCTGGTGCTGGAAAAAAGCCGCGAGCCATCCGGCGGCTCACCAGGAAATAATATCTATACATATCATATGTCGTCAATACTGTATGTATACTTATCGAAAGCACCGTTGTCCGCATGCCCAATGCAGACCGGGCCCTGAAAGCGGAGTGCCGTGATGGAATCACTCGACATGGTGGGGCACCTGATCCGCCGCATGCACCAGAGGTCGACGCAGATATTCGCCCAGCGTACCCAGGCGGCGGGCTTCGACCTGACCTCGGTTCAGTTTGCCGCGCTGGACGCCATCCACGCCCACCCGGCGACGGACCAGGCGAGCGTCGCGGAACTGATCGCCTACGACCGCGCCACGATAGGCGGCGTCATCGACCGGCTGGAGCAGAAGGGCTGGGTACGCCGCGTCGTCAGTCAGCGCGACCGCAGGGCCCGCGAACTCTCGCTGACCGCCGAGGGCGAGCGCCTCCACGCGGCCCTGCTGCCCATCGTCAAGGACGTGCAGGACGAAATACTGCAGTCGCTGCCCGACGCAGACCGCGCGCGCTTTCTCGGTCTCGCGCGTCTGGTGGCCATCCAGAGCGCGAGCGGCCGGTAGAATTTTCCGTTTCCGGCCAGGATTATTTATAATGGCAGGCTTCATGGCATCAGCCCCGTCGGCCATACTAGTTAACAGACGGGGAAAACCGCCGCGCACGGCGGGCCGGGCCCGATCTTCCCGACCCACCCTCTGCGGGCACATTCTGGAAAATTTTGGCTGATGACGACCATCCGTGTGAAAGAAAACGAACCCTTTGATGTGGCGCTGCGCCGCTTCAAGCGCACCATCGAAAAGCTCGGCCTGCTGACCGACCTGCGCGCCCGCGAGTTCTACGAGAAGCCCACCGCCGAGCGCAAGCGCAAGAAGGCCGCCGCCGTCAAGCGCCACTACAAGCGCGTGCGCAGCATGCAGCTGCCCAAGAAGCTGTACTGAGCCAGGCCGGCTGCCCGGCACCGGCCCCAGACAACCGCGCCCGGGACGCCTGGCGCGGTTTTTTCGTTTTTGAAGGATCCCGCATGACTCTCAAAGAGCAAATCACCGAAGACATGAAGGCCGCGATGCGCGCGCACGAGGCCGAGCGCCTGGGCACCATCCGCCTGCTGCTGGCCGCGTGCAAGCAAAAGGAAGTGGACGAGCGCGTGGTGCTGGACGACGCCGCCGTCGTCGCCATCGTCGACAAGCTCATCAAGCAGCGCAAGGACAGCATCGCCGCCTACGAAAGCGCCGCCCGGCAGGACCTGGCCGACAAGGAAAAGGCCGAGATGCAGGTGCTTTCGGCCTACCTGCCCGCGCGCCTCTCGGAAGCCGAGGTGCACGCCGCCGTCCAGGCGCTGGTCGCCCAGGTGGGCGCGAGCGGCCCGGCCGACATGGGCAAGGTCATGGGCGCGGCCAAGAAGCAGCTCGCGGGCAAGGCCGACATGGGCCTGGTCTCCGCCGCCGTCAAGGCCGCGCTCGCTCACTGAACGATAGCTGCTCGCGCTTGCTGCGCCTGCCTCCAGGCCACTTTTCATGCAAAAACCATTTCGGATCGCCGTGATCGCCGGCGACGGCATCGGCCGCGAGGTCATGCCCGAAGGCCTGCGCGCCGTGCAGGCCGCGGCCCGGCGCTTCGGCATCGGCCTGGAACTGCACCCCTTCGACTGGGCGCACTACGACTACTACGCCCGGCACGGCGACATGATGCCCGCCGACTGGAAGCCGCAGCTCGCGGGCATGGACGCGATCTACTTCGGCGCCGTCGGCTGGCCCGCGACGGTGCCGGACCACGTCTCGCTCTGGGGCAGCCTGCTCAAGTTCCGCCGCGAGTTCGACCAGTACGTCAACCTGCGGCCGGTGCGGCTGTTCGACGGCGTGCCCTGCCCGCTCGCGGGCAAGCAACCGGGCGACATCGACTACCTCGTGGTGCGCGAGAACACCGAGGGCGAGTACACGGCGCTGGGCGGCGTGATGTTCGAGGGCACCGAGCGCGAGATCGTGGTGCAGGAATCGGTCTATTCGCGCGTGGGTGCCGAGCGGCTGCTGAAGTTCGCGTTCGAGCTGGCGCAAAGCCGCCCGAAAAAGCACCTGTCGCTCGCCACCAAGAGCAACGGCATCGCGATCAGCATGCCGTGGTGGGACAGCCAGGCCGAAGCGATGGCGCGGCACTACCCCGGCGTCGCCTGGGAGAAGCACCACATCGACATCCTCACCGCGCGCTTCGTGCTGCAGCCGGAGCGCTTCGACGTGGTGGCCGCGACCAACCTGTTCGGCGACATCCTCTCCGACCTCGGCCCCGCGACCACCGGCACCATCGGCCTGGCACCCTCGGCCAACCTGAACCCCGAGCGGCGCTTTCCCAGCCTGTTCGAGCCGGTGCACGGATCGGCGCCCGACATCTACGGCCAGGGCATCGCCAACCCGATCGCCATGGTCTGGTCGGGCGCGCTGATGCTGGACTTCCTCACCCACGGCCAGGGCGCCGGCCGCGCGGCGCACGACGCCATCGTGGCGGCCATCGAGGAGACCCTCCAGAGCGGCCCGCGCACGCCGGACCTGGGCGGCACGGCCAGCACCACGCAGGTGGGCGAAGCCATCGCGGAGCGGATCGCCAAGGGCTGAGAAGGCGTGAACGAACCCCTCATGCCCGCCTTGACCGCCAAAACCCGCCCGGGAGGCAGCGCAAATGCTCGCCGTAGCCCCCGCTACGTCTGCGCTTTGCGCCTTGAGCGGGCGGGTTTTGGCGATCCTTTCGGGCACGCGCGGTTCATTCACACCTTCTGAGCGCCAGGCCGCCTGCGCTCTTTCTTCCGTAGCTTTCGGCGCTTTCCACACAGGGGCTGGCGGCCTTTTTTACCGGATCACGCCGCCGCCCGGCGCGGCTCAGGACCCATGCGCATCCGGCCCGGCCGGCGCGTCGTCGTCCTGCCCGATCCGGCCCGCGCCCAGGCCCAGCGCGCCGCGCGCCGCCATGCCGCCGGCACCGGCGCCGCCCCCTCCTCCACCGGCACCGCCGCCCGCGTTCGCGCCGCCGCCGCGCCCGCCCGCCGCCGGGCTGCGCACCGGGCCCTGCTTGGGGATCGCCAGGCCGGCGGGCACGGCATCCAGCTCCAGCACCTCGCGGATGAAGTCGCGCAGCGACACCACCAGCGCGGCCGTCTCGATCTGGCGTCCGGCGACCATGTCGCCCGCGGCCTGCACGGCCAGCCGCACCTGCTCGGCCGTGCCCAGCAGCATCACGTCGGACAGCGCGGCCTCCACCGCGTCGCGGATGCGGCGCTTGCGCTCGGCATCGCCCTCCGGCGCATCGGCTGCTGCCCCGGCCGCAGCCTGCGCGCGCAGCTCGCGCGCGTGGCGCGGGTCCACCGCCAGGTTGCCCGTGAAGGAGCCGCCCAGGGTCTTGTAGGCGGCGATCAGCGTCTTCAGCCGCTCGTTGATCTGGCGGTTCTGGCGCTCGCGGCGCTGCTGCAGGCGCTGCATCACCAGCAGCCGGATGCCCACGGCCACGGCCGTCACGAAGACCAGCCCCAGCAGCGTGGACAGCAGGCCCTGCCAGGAGCTGAAGTCGATGGCGTTGCGCATGGCGGGGAGCGTAGCAGAACGAATCCCGCCGCTCCTCCATACACCCTATTTCCGTAGCTGCCAGCGCTTGCTGTACAAGCGCCTGAGGCCAATTTGACGGGTAATCATTTCATCCGGTCATCCGCCAGCGTGGACGGCAGGCGCTGCAGGCCCTGGGCGAACCAGCCGATGCGCTCGGTCGCCCGCACGTCGAGCAGCGGCACGTAGGGCTTGATGTCCAGCACCGGCGTGCCGTCGAGCATGTCGTTGCCCGCGAAGCGCAGCACGCGGCCCTGCAGCGCCAGCAGCCGCACGATGGACAGGCCGATGCGGTTGGGCCGCGCCGGCGCGCGGGTGGCGAAGACGCCGTGGCCCACCGTGTCCATGAACGGCACCACCTCCAGCTTTTCCGTCGCCTGGTGCAGGTGCGTGAGCAGGATCAGGTACTCGAAGCCCTCGATGTCGCGCAGCCCCGGCGCGAACTCCTCCAGCACCTCCAGCTCGCCCTCGGCGGCGGCCGCGGCCACGGTCTGGATGGGCATGCCCTGCGTGGCGCGGAAGGGGCTGCGGATCACGCCTATGGGGCGCATGGTGATGGGGTCGGGCGTCATGGCCGGGCGAACGGGTCGGCGAAGCGCACGTCGTTGACCACGGCCTCGTCGGTGAGCGTCCTGAGAAAGGCAACCAGGTCGGCCTGGTCCTGCGCGCCGATGCCGATCCGGTCGATCAGCGGATCCTTGTACGGGCTGGCGCGGCCGTCACCGGTGTACGGGCCGGGACCGAAGACGCGACCGCCATCGGCGTGCAGCGCCACCACCGCCTCCAGCGTGACGGCGCTGCCGTCGTGCAGATAGGGCGCGGTCAGCGCCACGTTGCGCAGGCTGGGCGCGCGGAACTTGCCCATGTCCTCGGGCCGGCCGGTGAATTCGATCAGCCCCTGGCTGCCCGCCGGATAGGCGCCGGTGCCGCCGATGTTGAACAGGCCAATGTTGTAGAAGCCCGACCCGCCCACGCTGCCTTCGCTGCTCACGAAGGCACCGCCGCCCAGGTTGGGGCCGCCGTGGCACTGCACGCAATGCGCCTGCCCCTGCTCGCCGAAGAACAGCGCCAGCCCGCGCCGCTCGCTGTCGCTCAGCGTGGCCGTGCCGGCCCGCGCCTGGTCGTAGCGGCTGCCGCCCGACACCAGCGTGCGCTCGAAGGCGGCGATGGCCTTGACCACGTTGTCCCACTGGATCGGGCCGCCGAAGGCGCTGGCGAAGCGCGCCGGGTACTGCGCGTCGTCCTTCAGGCGCTGCAGGATGGCGGCGCGATTGGCGTCGTTCACGCCCAACTCGACCGGCTGCTCGCCGAACAGCGGCGTGTGCATCTGCTGCTCCAGCGTGCGCGGTGCCGGGTTGGCCCAGTCCAGCGTGGCCTGGTAGGCGGCATTGAACAGGCCGGGCGCGTTGCGCGGGTGGTTCTGCCCCGTGGCGCCGCGCGCCACGGCGCGGCCATCGGCAAAGGCCAGGCCCTGCGTATGGCAGCCGGCGCAGGCCTGCGTGCCGTTCACCGACAGGCGCGTGTCGTAAAACAGGCGGCGTCCCAAGTCCACCTTGGCAGCGTTCATCGGGTTGTCGGCCGGCACCACCGGCGGCGCGAAGCCGGCCGGCAGCGACCAGGTCCAATCCGCGGGGTCGGACGGCAGGGCTGCATCACTGCCGCCACCGCAGGCGCTGGCCAGCAGGAGCAGGGTGCAGGACAGCAGGGCGGCGCGGCCGAGCGGGACAAGAGGCATGGCGGGGTTCCTCGCGGGTGTGGTCCGAATTCGTATATCGCTATTCATTAATAGAATAGCGGTGCGTTCGCAATTCTCCAACCCCTTCGAAAGAGGCCCCGCATGAACCCGAACTCCTTTCTTTCCCCCACCACGCGCGGCGGGGCATGGATGCGCACCGCATGCGCAGCGCTGGCGACGTCGATGGCGCTGCTGGCGCTCACCGCCTGCGGCGGCAGCGACGAGGAGGAAGTCGTCGTCGACCGCGGTCCGACCACGATCGAGGTCCAGGCCAAGCTCAACGGGCTGTACTGGGACCCCACGGCGTCCAGGCTGTACCTGACCGACGACGAAGCGAGCGTCAACGCCATCAAGACCTGGGACGGCGACGACAAGTTCTCCGTCGCCTACCAGCTCCCGGCCATGGAGGAAGGCCAGCGCACCACGCTGGGCCAGGTGACACGCGCGGCGGACGGCAACCTCTACACCACGCGCTTCGGCTTCGGCAGCTATGGCACGGTGGTTGCCGCGCCCAAGGCGGGCAAGCCCTACAACCTGACGGGGCTGGCCGGCGACCGCCGGCGCATCGCCATCACGCCCACGGCCGACGGCAAGCTGATCGACGGCTGGTTCCGGGGCGGCGGCTCCGGCCCGAGCGGCATCATCAGCCAACTGACGCTCGATGCCGGCGCGACAGCGAGCGAGCAGGACCTGATCACCGGCCTGAGCAAGCCCGCCGGAATAGCGGTGGTGGGCGACGATCTGTTCGTGTCCGACCAAGGTACCGGCAAGGTCCTGGCCTACTCGCTGGCCGCCGTGCGCGCAACGCCGGCCACGGCCGAGGACGGGCGCGTCGTCGCGGAGTTCACCTCCTCCGACAGCCTCGATCTCATGACGGCAGGGGCCGATCGCACGCTGTACTTCGGCGGCGGCAACGGCACGCTGTATGCGGTGAACTCGGCGACCGGCGCGACCAAGACACTGGCCACCGGCTGGCCGGGCATCCGCGGCGTGGCCCTGGACGCGGCCAACAAGCGCCTGTTCGCGGCGGTGGCGGCCGAGACGTCCGGCGGGCCGTCCTCGATCCGCATTGTGCCGCTCGACTGAACGGCCCGGCACATCACTTGTAACGGCGGTGACTGCGCGTAGCACGAGCCGCAGCGCAGCGCGCCCGCCCCTGGCCCGGCAGTCCCCTGCCGCAGGGCGCTGCCGGCGCCCCCGGGGCCACGCCGCCCGCATCCCGCGGCTGGCTGCTTCTTGTGACATGGGCCCGCCCAGGAACGGCCATCATGCAGGCTCGCCAGCACTGCCTTGCCTGCAAAACCATGAACGCATCCAGCCATCGCTCCCGCACACGCCACCTGAGCGCCGCCATCCTGCTCGCCGCACTGGCGGGCGCCGGCTGCTCTACGCCGCCGACGAACGCCCAGATCGGCACCGGCGTCGGTGCCGTGGTGGGCGGCGCCGCAGGGAATGTCATCTTCGGCAGCACCCTGGGCACGATCGGGGGCGCCGCGGCGGGCGCGCTGATCGGCAACGAAGTCGGCAAGAACCAGCGCCGGCGCTGACCCGCGGCGGCGGCGCGGGGCCGGCCGGTCAGCTCCCCGCCACGGTCATCCGGTTGACGAGGACCGAGCCCACGGTCTTGGCGCCGTAGGCGTAGGTGTCGGCGCCAACGGCCTCGATGCCCTTGAACATGGCCTTGAGGTTGCCCGCGATGGTGATTTCCTGCACCGGGTAGGCGATCTCGCCGTTTTCCACCCAGAAGCCGCTGGCGCCGCGCGAATAGTCGCCGGTCACGTAGTTCACGCCCTGGCCCATGAGTTCGATCACGAACAGCCCGGTGCCAAGCTTGCGCAGCATCTCGCGCAGGTCGTCCCCGGGCCGCGTGCGGCGCGAGGCGAGCGTGAGGTTGTGCGAGCCGCCCGCGTTGCCCGTGGTGCGCATGCCCAGCTTGCGCGCCGAATAGCTCGACAGGAAGTAGCCCGCCACGCGCCCGCCCTCGACCACGCGGCGCGGCGCCACGCGCACGCCTTCGTCGTCGAACGGCGCGCTGCCCTTGCCGCCGATGACGAACGGGTCTTCGGCGATGTCGATGTGCCGGGGAAAAACCTGCCTGCCCAGCGAATCGAGCAGGAAGCTGCTCTTGCGATAGAGCGCGCCGCCGCTCACCGCCTGCGCAAAGCTGCCGAGCAGGCCGGCGGCCAGCGGCGACTCGAACAGCACCGGGCATTCGGTCGTGGCGATCTTGCGCCCGCCCAGCCGCGACAGCGCCCGCTCGGCCGCGTAGCGCCCGACGGCCGCGGGCGTGGCCAGGTTGGCCGCGTCGCGCTCGGAGCTGTACCAGGCATCGCGCTGCATCTCGCCCCGGCGCCCTGGCGCCGACGCGATCGGCGCCACCGAGATGCTGTGGCGCGAGCTGGCGTAGCCGCCGCGAAAGCCGCGCGTGTGCGCGCTGAAGAAATGGCTTTGCTGCGCCGACACGCCCGCGCCCTCGCTGTTGGTGATGCGCCGGTGCGTCTGCAGGGCCGCCGCTTCGCATTCCAGCGCCAGCGCGGCCGCCGCCTCGCTCGTGACCGCCCAGGGGTGGAACAGCGCGAGGTCGGGCTGCGCGTCCTGCGGCGCGATGTCGTCGGCGTCGGGCAGGCCCGCCATCGGGTCTTCGGCGGTGAAGCGCGCGATGTCGTAGGCCGCCTGCACCGTCCGGCGCACGGCCGCGGGCGAAAAGTCCGAGGTGTTGGCGTTGCCCCGGCGCTGGCCGAGGTACACCGTCACGCCCAGGGACTTGTCGCGGTTGCGCTCGACGTTCTCGAGCTGCCCGCGGCGCACGCTGACGGACAGGCCGCAGCCCTCCGAAGCGTCGGCCCCGGCGTCGGTGGCGCCGAGTTTTTTCGCATGCGCGAGCGCCTGGTCCACCAGGTCTTCGAAGAAAGCGCGGGAGTAGCTGAAGCCGGCTTGCGGCGCGGTGCCGGCGCGTCCGCGCGCCGCTCGGGAAGATGTTTTCATGGCGGCGGCTATGATACTTGGCGCCCTGCACGCCGCAGTGCGCGCACCTGATTTTTCGACCTTCCATGCCCCGCAAATTCGTCAAAGGCTATTACGTCAAGGGCCAATTCGTCGCCGAGGGCAGCGAGCTCGACGAGCAGTTCAAGGCCGAGCTGCGCGGCACGGCCGGTGCCAGCAAGACCGATCGCAAGCGCGAAAGCACCGAGGTGCAAGAGCTGGGCAGCGCCCTGCTGGCGCTCAACCCCGACCGGCTCGGCCAGCTCCAGCTGCCGGAAAAGCTGCTGGACGCGCTGGCCGAGGCCAGGCGCATCACCGCCTTCGAAGGGCGGCGCCGGCAGATGCAGCTGGTGGGCAAGCTGATGCGGCGGCTGGACGAGGAGACCCTGGCGCGCGTGCGCGGCAGCGTCAACCAGGACCGCGCAGGCCACGCGCAGGAGACCCTGGCCCTGCACCAGGCCGAGCACTGGCGCGAGCGCCTGCTGGCGGGCGACGACGCCCTCGCCGCCTGGCTGGCCGAGCACCCCGGCAGCGACATCCAGCGCCTGCGCACGCTGATCCGCCAGGCGCGCAAGGACAACCCGCCCGCCAGCGCCGCGGAGGTCTCGCAGGGCCTGGCCCCGCGCAAGGGCCGCGCCTACCGCGAGCTTTTTCAAGGTTTGCGTGCGCAGCTGCTCGATGATTCGCTATCTTTGGAGAAGCAAAATGACTGAGGCGAGCCAGACCCTGCCGCCCGCGCCCGAGCCGGTCGCCATCGGCATCGTCTCGGTCAGCGACCGCGCCAGCAGCGGCGTCTACGAAGACAAGGGCCTGCCCGCGCTCAAGGACTGGCTCGCGCGCGCGCTGCTCAACCCCATCGCCTTCGAGGCCCGGCTGATCCCCGACGAACAGGAGCGCATCGGCGCGACGCTGGTCGAGCTGGCGGCGGCGGGCTGCTCGCTCATCCTCACCACCGGCGGCACCGGCCCCGCGCCGCGCGACGTGACGCCCGAGGCGACGCTGGCCGTCGCCGACAAGGTGATGCCGGGCTTCGGCGAGCAGATGCGGCGCATCGGCCAGCACTTCGTGCCCACGGCCATCCTCTCGCGCCAGGTGGCGGTGGTCCGGGGCCGGAGCCTGATCATCAACCTGCCCGGCCAGCCCAAGGCGATCGCCGAGACGCTGGAAGGCCTGAAAGACGCAAGCGGCGCACCGCTCGTGCCCGGCATTTTCGCGGCCGTGCCCTACTGCATCGACCTGATCGGCGGCCCCTACCTGGAGACCGTGGACAGCGTCTGCAAGGCCTTTCGGCCCAAGAGCGCCATCCGGCACCAACGCTGAAAGCCGCGACCGCTACGGCGCCGGCGACGCGGAAAACACCCGCTCCCCCTTGAGCACGATGTTCAGGCGCCGCAGGCTGCGCAGGATCGCCTCGACGTGCGCCGCGTTGCGCACCGCGACGACGAAGCGCAGGTCGGTCGTGCCGCCGGTGGCGTCGTCCATGTCCATGTGCACGATGTCGGCCTCGCAACTGGCCAGTTCGGCGGCCACGCGCGCCAGCACGCCCTTGTGGTTGGCCACGGTGACGGTGATCGCCACGTCGAAGCTGCGCGCCGGCTCGTCGGCCCAGTCCACCGCAATGAAGCGCTCGCCATCCTTGCGCTGCAACTGGCGCGCCACCTCGCATTGCGCGTGGTGCACCACCAGGCCCTCGCCCCGGCCAAGGTAGCCCACCACCGGGTCGCCCGGCACCGGGTAGCAGCACTTGGCGTACTGCACGGTGGCGCGCTCGCTGCCGTCGAGCGTGACCCCGCCCTGCGACAGGCTGTCCTCCGCCCCGTAGCGCTCGCGCGTGAGCAGCAGCACGTCGGGCCGCAGCCCCCCCTCGGACAGCAGCGCCACGACGCGGCGCGCAACGATGCGCGCCACGCGCTTGCCCAGGCCGATGTCGGTGAGCAGCTCGTCGCGCGTGCGGTGCCCGGTGAAGCGCAGCAGCTTCTCCCACAGCGCCTCGTGGCGCGGCGCTTCGGGCAGCGCGTCGATGCCCTCGGCGCGCAGCGCCTGCGCCAGCAGCTTCTCGCCGAGCGCGACCGACTCCTTCTGCGCCAGCGTCTTGAGGTACAGGCGGATCTTGGAGCGCGCCCGGCCCGAGCGCACGAAGCCGAGCCACGCCGGGTTGGGCGTGCCCTCGGGCGCGGTCATGACCTCGACCACGTCGCCGTTCTTGAGCACGGTGCGCAGCGGCACCTGCTGGTGGTTGACCCGCGCCGCGACGGTGTGGTCGCCCACGTCGCTGTGGATCGCGTAGGCGAAATCGACCACCGTGGTGCCGCTGGGCAGCGCCATGATCTGCCCGCGCGGCGTGAAGACGTAGACCGCGTCGGGAAACAGGTCGACCTTGACGTGCTCCCAGAACTCGGTGGCGTCGCGCGTCTCGTTCTGGATGTCGAGCAGCGACTGCAGCCAGTGCGTGCCCAGGCGCTGCGCGCCCGCGCCGGCCACGTGCTGCGCCTTGTAGAGCCAGTGCGCCGCCACGCCCGCTTCGGCGACGACGTGCATCTCCTCGGTGCGCACCTGGAATTCCACGTTCAGGCTGGCCGGCCCCACCAGCGTGGTATGCAGCGACTGGTAACCGTTGGCCTTGGCGATCGCGATGTGGTCGGTGAACTTGCCCGGCACCGGCTTGTAGAGCTGGTGCAGCACGCCGATGGCGGTGTAGCAATCGGTGACCGTCGGCACGATGACCCGGAAACCATAGAGATCTGCCACCTGCGCGAAGCTCAGGTGCCGCCCCTCCATGCGCTGGTAGATGCCGTAGAGCGTCTTCTCGCGGCCCGCCAGGCGCACGGCCATGCCCTGGCGCGCGAACGCCGCCGCCACCTCGTCCTGCACCTTGCGCAGCGCGTCGCGGCGCCTGCCGCGCGAACGCGCGACGGCCTTCTCCAGCGTGGCGTAGCGCCACGGGTGCAGGTGGCGGAACGACAGATCCTGCAGTTCGCGGTAGGTCTGGTTCAGCCCCAGCCGATGCGCGATCGGCGCATAGACCTCCAGCGTCTCGGAGGCGATGCGCTGCCACTTGTCGCGCGGCGCGCTGCCCAGCGTACGCATGTTGTGCGTGCGGTCGGCCAGCTTGACCAGGATGACGCGCACGTCGCGCGCCATCGCCAGCAGCATCTTGCGAAACGACTCGGACTGGCCCTCCTCGCGCGTGTTGAACTGGAGCTTGTCGAGCTTGGTGAGGCCATCGACCAGCTCGGCCACAGGCGCGCCGAAGTGCTCGGTCAGGTCCGCCTTGGTGACGCCGCAATCCTCCAGCGCATCGTGCAGCAGCGCGGCCATGAGCGCCTCGGCATCGAGCTTCCAGTCGGCGCACAGGCTGGCGACCGCGATGGGGTGGGTAATATAGGGCTCGCCGCTGTTGCGCAGCTGCCCGAGATGGGCCAGATCGGCGTAGCGGTAGGCTTGGCGCACCTGCTCGACGGCCGCCGCGTCCAGGTACTGGATTTTTTCCACGAGCGAGGTGAAACTGGCGGCTGCCGCATCGGCCACCGCCTTGACGGCGCCTTCGGTCGACATCAATGTCGCCGGTCGCGCACGCGCAACTTCCGCCAACTGCGGATGCGAGATTTCACCCATCCCTCAAATGTAGCGTGAGAGCGCGAAACAGGCCCATGCGGGCACAAAAAAGCACCGCATCGCGGTGCTTTTCGTTCATGGCGTGCAGGAAACCGGGATCAGCCAGGCACCTTCTTGAGCATTTCCAGGCCGATCCTCCCGGCGGCGATCTCGCGCAGCGCCGTCACGCCCGGCTTGTTGCGGCTCTCGATCTTGGGCGCGTGGCCCTGGCTGAGCATGCGCGCGCGGTAGGTCGCGGCCAGCACGAGCTGGAAACGGTTGGGAATGTGCTCGAGGCAGTCTTCCACGGTGATGCGTGCCATGGCGGGGTTCTCCGGAATCAGGGAATGTGCAGGGACCTGAAGGTATCCAGGCGCGCGCGGCGCTGCGTGGCAACCTTCAGGCGTTGTGCGTGGACAATGGTTTTCAGGTCGAAAAGCGCACGCTCGAAAACTTCGTTGATTATAACGAAGTCGAACTTTTCCACCTGCGCCATCTCCTGCACCGCGTTGGCCAGGCGCTGCTCGATCGCCTCCGCGCTGTCCTCGCCGCGGCGCAGCAGGCGCGCGCGCAACTCCTCCCAGCTCGGCGGCAGCACGAAGACCAGCACCGCGTTGGCGAACGCCCGCTTGATCTGCGCCGCGCCCTGGTAGTCGATCTCCAGGATCACGTCGCCGCCCTGGGCGATGCGCTCCTCGATGGCGCGGCGCGAGGTGCCGTAGCGGTTGCCGTGCACGTTGGCCCACTCGACGAAGGCGTTCGCCGCCACCATGGCATCGAACTCCTGCACCGTGGTGAAGTAGTACTCGCGCCCCTCCATCTCCTGCCCGCGCGGCGCGCGCGTGGTGTGCGACACCGACGGCCGCACCAGCGCATCGAGCTCCATCAGCGCGTTGACCAAGCTCGACTTGCCGGCCCCGCTAGGGGCAGAAACTACAAACAAATTCCCAGGGTAATCCATGGTGGGTGCGCGGTATACGCTATGGAAATTGATTTTATTCGATGTTCTGCACCTGCTCGCGCATCTGCTCAATCAGCACCTTCATGTCCACGCTGATGCGGGTGAGTTCGATGCTGGCAGACTTGGAGCCGAGGGTGTTGGCCTCGCGGTGCAGTTCCTGGATCAGGAAGTCCAGCCGCTTGCCGATCTCGCCGCCGCGGGCGATCAGGCGGGCGATCTCGTCCAGGTGCGATTGCAGCCGCGTGATTTCCTCGGCCACGTCGATGCGCAGGGCGAACGCCGCCGCCTCGGCCAGCGCACGCTCCTGGGCGGCGTCCGGCACCGCGGCGCCGTCGGCGAGCTGCATCGCCTGGGCCCAGCGCTCCAGGAAGCGCTGGCGCTGCTGCTGCACCAGCTGCGGCACCAGGGGGACGGCTTCTTGCGCCAGCGCACGCAGCTGGCCGACCCGCTCGTCGAGCATGAGCGCCAGTCGCGCACCCTCGCGCTCGCGCGCGGCCAGCAGTGCGTCGAGCGCCTGCCGGGCCAGCGCCAGGAGCGCCGGGCCCCAGTCGGCGGGCTGCGCCGTGCCCGTCTGCGCGCACAGGCGCAGCGTCTCGCCGACCGACAGCGGCCCGGCCTCGGCCAGCCAGGCGCGCACCCCGTCCTGCAGCGCGGCCACGCGCTGCAGCAATTGGGGCGACGGCGGCTGCAGCGACTGCGCCTCGCCGGCCTCGACGAACGCCCGCAGCTCGATCTTGCCGCGCTTGAGGCGCTCGGAGACGAGCGCGCGCAACTGCGGCTCGAGCGTGCGCACCTCGTCGGCGAGGCGCAGGGAAAGATCGAGGAAGCGGCTGTTGACCGAGCGGATTTCCAGACCGAGGCGCCCCCCCGCGGCCTGGGCCGGCGGAGCCTCGCCCTGGACGCTGGCGTAACCGGTCATGCTGTAAACTGCCATTGGACCTTTTTTCTGTCGTTGATAGGCTTGGATCCGGCGATTATCCGGGTTCGCACCGGCCCTCCGCCGTCCACCTCCCATGGCGCCCAAGATCAAACCAGCACCCTTGCCTGCGGACACCGTGATCGGCGGCTACCAGATCGTGCGGCGCCTGGCCGCGGGCGGTTTCGGCGTCGTCTATCTCGCGACCGACGCCGAGGGCAAGGAGGTCGCGATCAAGGAATACCTGCCGGCGTCGCTCGCCACGCGCGCGCCGGGCGAGGTGCTGCCCCAGGTGGCGCCGGAAAAGCTCTCGCTCTACCGGCTCGGGCTCAAGAGCTTCTTCGAGGAAGGGCGCGCGCTGGCGCAGATCTCGCACGCCTCGGTGGTGACGGTGCTCAACTTCTTCCGCGAGAACGAGACCGTCTACATGGTGATGAATTACCTGGAAGGCGCGTCGCTGCAGGAGTTCATCATCACCGCGCGCGACCTGAAGCAGGAGAAGGTGTTCCGCGAATCGACCATCCGCTCGCTGTTCGACGAGGTGCTGCGCGGCCTGCGCGTGGTGCACCAGCACAAGATGCTGCACCTGGACATCAAGCCGGCCAACATCTTCATCACCGACGACAACCGGGCGGTGATGATCGATTTCGGCGCGGCGCGCGAGGTCCTGTCCAAGGAAGGGAATTTCACCCGCCCGATGTACACGCCGGGCTTCGCCGCGCCGGAGATGTACCGGCGCGACGCCGCCATGGGCCCGTGGACCGACATCTACGCCATCGGCGCCTGCATGTACGCCTGCATGCACGGCTACCCCCCGCCCGAGGCGCCGCAGCGCAAGGACAAGGACCGCCTCGCCAGCTCGCTGCAGAAGCTGCGCGGCGTGTACTCCGACAACCTGATCGAGCTGATCGAGTGGTGCATGGCACCCAACGCGATGGACCGGCCGCAATCGGTCTTCACCCTGCAGAAAGAGCTCTCGCGCGAGGGGGAGCGCCGCTACACCCGCCTGACCGTCGGAGAAAAGGTGCGGATGCAGCTGGACAATCTGGTGTCCGACACCAAGAAGGTCGTGCACAAGAGCACCAACACCACGCGCGTCGCCACCCGGCCCAAATGATTGCCGAATGAAATTCTCGGTATTCCAGATCAGCCGTCGCGGCGGACGCGACAACAACGAAGACCGCATGGGCTACTGCTACACGCGCGAGTCGGGGCTGTTCGTGCTGGCCGACGGCATGGGCGGGCACCCGCAGGGCGAGGTGGCGGCGCAGATCGCCGTCCAGACCGTGGCCGCGCAGTTCCAGCGCCAGGCGCAGCCCAGGCTGCGGGACTGCGCCGGGTTTCTCGCCGACGCGCTGCTGCAGGCGCACCGGCAGATCCTGGCCCACGCGCGCGAGTCCGGCCTGGCCGATACGCCACGCACCACGCTCGTGGCGGTGGTGCTGCAGGACGGCTGCGCCCGCTGGGTGCATTGCGGCGATTCGCGGCTGTACATGGTGCGCAAGGGCACGCTCCTGGTGCGCACGCGCGACCATTCCTACCGCGAACTGCACAGCGCGAGCGGCAGCGCCATGCCCGTCAACCGCAACGTGCTCTTCAGCTGCCTGGGCTCGCCCACGCAACCGATGTTCGACGTCTCCAACCCCATGCCGCTGCAGCGCCGCGACCGCATCCTGCTGTGCTCCGACGGCCTGTGGGACGTGCTCGACGAAGCCACCATCGTGCGCGAGCTGGCGCGCCAGCGCGTGGCGGGCGCCGTCCCCGCGCTGGTCGACCAGGCCTTGCTGCGCGCCGGCAGCAGCAGCGACAACGTCACCGCGCTCGCCCTGCAATGGGACTCGGACGCGGCGGACGTCCCCGACGCCGCCCTGCCCCTCCCCGGCGGGCCCGGCGAGGAGAGCCAGTTCAATTCCACGATACAGTCCAGCGAGCTCGACACGGCGGCCGATGAAGCGGCCCAGGCGCTGGACGAAAGCGCCATCGACCGCTCGATCGCCGAAATCAACGCAACCATCCAGCGCAGCGCGGCCGCACGCAACGGCAAGCACTGACCGCACGCGCCGCGCGCGGCGCAAACCGACCGGAAACCCGCCCACATGACACCCGCCTTCACCCGCAGCGCCCACCGCGCGCCCGACGCCCTGCGCCCCGTGCGCATCACGCGCCGCTACACCATGCACGCCGAGGGCTCGGTGCTGATCGAGTGCGGCGCCACCAAGGTGCTGTGCACCGCCTCGGTGGAAGACAAGGTGCCGCCGCACCAGCGCGGCTCCGGCGAAGGCTGGGTGACGGCCGAATACGGCATGCTGCCGCGCGCCACCAACACCCGCGGCAGCCGCGAGGCCGCCAAGGGCAAGCAGAGCGGGCGCACGCAGGAGATCCAGCGCCTGATCGGCCGCAGCCTGCGCGCGGTGTTCGACCTGAAAAAGCTGGGGGAGCGCACCATCACGCTCGACTGCGACGTGCTGCAGGCCGACGGCGGCACGCGCACCGCGTCCATCACCGGCGCCTGGGTGGCGGCGCACGACGCGGTGGCGACGCTGCTCGCAAGCGGCGCCATCGCCGAAACGCCGCTCACCGGCGCCGTCGCGGCGGTCTCGGTCGGCATCGTGCAGGGCACGCCGCTGCTCGACCTGGAATACGTGGAAGACTCGGCCTGCGACACCGACATGAACGTGGTGATGACCGGCACCGGACAATTCGTCGAGCTGCAGGGCACGGCCGAGGGCGCGACCTTCTCGCGCGCCGAGCTCGACCAGCTGCTGCAACTGGCCGGGCGCGGCATCGCCTCGCTGATCGCCGCGCAACGGCAGGCGCTCTCCGAAAAATAGCTGCTCGCGCTTGCCTGGCAAGCGCAAACGCCCGATTTCTCATGAAGCTCGTCCTCGCCTCGCACAACCCCGGCAAGCTCGCGGAGCTGCAGGCGCTGATGGCGCCGCTGGGCGTGCAGCTCGTGCCCCAGGGCGCGCTCGGCGTGAGCGAGGCCGAGGAGCCGTTCCACACCTTCGTCGAGAACGCCCTGGCCAAGGCGCGCCACGCCAGCCAGCAGACCGGCCTGCCCGCGCTGGCCGACGACGCGGGCCTGTGCGTCAACGCCTTCGGCGGCGAGCCCGGCGTGCAGACCGCGCACTACGCCACGCGCTTCGGCTACGCCAAGGGCGACGCCAACAACGTGCGCGCGCTACTCGAGCAGATGGCCGGGGTGCCGGACCGGCGCGCCAGCATGGTCAGCACGCTGGTGGCGCTGCGCTCGCCGCTCGACCCCGAGCCGCTGATCGCCGTCGGCCGCGTGCAGGGCGAGATCACCCGCGCGCCGCGCGGCAGCGGCGGCTTCGGCTTCGATCCCGTGATGTTCCTGCCGGAATTCGGCAAGACGTTTGCCGAACTGCCCGCCGAGGTGAAGAATGCGCACAGCCACCGCGGGCGCGCGGTGCTGCAGATGCTGGAACTGATGCGCGCCCACTGGCTCTGACCCGGTTGCAAGCCAAATCCGGCTCCAGCGCTTGTCCGGCAAGCGCAAGCAGCTCTCTTTTTTGAAATGCCTGATTCACCCCCCCTGCCCTCCCCGGCCGCGCCGCCGCTCGACGTGCAGCGCTACATCGCCCCCGGGCCGCTGCGCCTGCCGAGTCTTCCGCCGCTGTCGGTCTACGTGCACATCCCGTGGTGCCTGCGCAAGTGCCCGTACTGCGACTTCAACTCGCACGCGCTCAAGGCGGGCGAAGGCGCGCCCGAGGCGCGCTACATCGATGCGCTCACCGCCGACCTGGAGGCCGTGCTGCCGCTGGTCTGGGGCCGCACGGTGCACAGCGTCTTCATCGGCGGCGGCACGCCCAGCCTGTTCTCGCCCGAGGCGATCGA
>CAUJIM010000013.1 GCA_963205335.1 Pseudomonadota bacterium | reverse complement strand
CGGCCCCGGCGGCACCTGGGTGGTCACCGACCTGCCGGCGCGGCGGCGCACCTGCCACGCCGGGTTCTACAACGACTTCCTGCGCCCGCACGGCATCGGTGCGCGCATGTTCGGCGGCAGCCGCGGGGGGCGCCACCCGGTGGGCAACCTGTTCGCGTCGGTGTACCGCCAGCGCGACGACGAGGGTTTCACGCCGGAGCAGGCGCAGCGCTTTCAGGCCGAGTTCGGCGCCGTGCAGCAGGCGGCCTTCCTGCACCGCGAGATGCTGGCGCTGCGCGCGCGCACCCAGGGGCTGGAGACGCTGCTGGAGCGGCTGCCCGTGGGCCTGCTGTTTCTGGACGCCGGCGGGCGGCTGCTGCACGCCAACCCGCGCGCGCGCGCCCTGGCCGCGCGCCGCGAACACGCCGCGCTGCGCCTGCTGCTGGGCGGCCGGGGGCGAGCCGATGCGACGGCGCACGCCCTGTTCGCGCAGGCACTGCGCGGCGACAGCGGCTGCGCCGAGCTGCCGGGCGGCCTGCTGCTGGTGACGCTGGCGCTGGGCGAGCTGGGCGCGCTGGGCCTGCACCACCCGGCCCCCGGCGTGGCCTGCGTGCTGCTGGAGCGCGCGCACGACGGCGCCGCCGCCGCCGCACTGGCGCGCCAGGCCTGGCGGCTGAGCCCGGCCGAAACCGCGCTGCTGCGCGCCCTGCTGCGCGGCCAGACGCCGCAGGACTTTGCCGACGCCCGCCGCGTGCGCATGCGCACCGTGCGCACGCAGCTCAGCGCGCTGCTGCTCAAGACCGGCGCCGCGCGCCAGCAGGACCTGGTGGCCCTGGTCGCGCGGCTGCTGCTGCTGGCGCCGGACAAACTACAAAATCAATAGCTTGATGCGCTTGCTGGTCAAGCGCCACCGCCCGATTCGTCTTGATTTTCTTGCAACCGGCGCCGCAGGTCATCCCAGTCGCTGGCCTGGGTGGCGGCAAAGATGGCGCGCAGGTGCTTCTTCAAGGCCGCTTCGCCCACGCCGGCCAGGCGATGGCTGTCGGCGCGCGCATGGCCCAGGCCGGCCAGCAGGGCGATGTCGCGCTGCAGCGGCGACAGCGGCAGCGCCAGCACGCGCTGCACCACCGCCACGCTGCGCGGGTGCTGCCGCTGCAGCGTCACCAGGTGCTGCGCCGCGCCGCCAGCCAGCGGGTGCAGCGTGCGGCGCTGCGCCGCCAGCCAGCCCCCCGGCACGGCGATGCGTGCGGACAGCCCCGCCTGCGCCACGCCCAAGCGCCGCGGCAGGTCGCCCGGCAGCGCCGGCTGGGCGGCGGCGCGCAGGCCCAGCCCCGGCAGGTTGGCCTGGCGCAGCAACTGCACGGCCGCCTCGTCCGCGAACAGGGGGCGGCCCTCGCCGTCCAGCACCACGTGGCCGACCGGGCCGGCGCCTTGGGCGTCGCCGGACCAGGCGGCATGCGGGCGCTCGAAGGCGCGCGCCAGCCAGCCCGCGGCACGCTCCAGCGTGGCGGCGTCGCCGGCGGCAAAGGCCGTGCCCGGCGCGCGAAACAGCATGGCGATGGCGCGCGTGCGGCCCTGCACCTCCACCCGCAGGTCCAGCGTGTGCCGGTGGCCGCTGGCGCGCACCAGCAGGTTGAAGGAGTTGGAGCGGAAGTAGCGCGCCCCCGGCGCCAGCAGACGGCCGATGCGCGGGCCATCGGCGCGCGCCAGGGTGTGGACGTTGATCTCGCTCGGGCCGGCAAACAGGCGCTCGAATTCATTGAGAAACAGGTCCTGCGCCGCGGCCGGCGAGTCTTCATGAAAAAAGCCCTCGGGCCGCCCTTCGGCATCCAGCCAGAACAGCGCCGCCGCATCCGCGCCCACCAGCGCACGCAGCACCGCGCACAGCTGGGGCGCGACCGGTGCCAGTCCCAAGCCCAGCCCGCACAGCATGCCCAGCGCATGCCACTGGCGCTGGCGCTCGGCGGCGGAAGAGGAAGTGGGCGTCGTCATGGGGCGGCGGGCACGGGGCCATGCATTATGAAAGCCGCCCGGCACGCCCGCCCCGCGCCGCCGATTTCGCGTGCCAACGCCACCGCATCCCCATAGAATTCCGGCCAGCCCATGACCGCCCACCTGAACCCGGAGCTCATCGCCCTGATCGACTCGGGTGTGTCGGTCATCGTCGCCTCGCGCGATCCGCAACTGCGCCCCAGCCTGATGCGCGGAATGGGATCGCGCATCAGCGCCGACGGCTGCCTGATCACCGTGTTCCTGCGCCCCAGCCAGTCGCAAGTCCTGCTGGCAGATCTGCAAGCCGGCGGCCCCATTGCCGTGGTGTTCAGCCACCCGCCGACCAACCGCACGGTTCAACTCAAGGCGAGCGGCGCGCGCATCCGTGGCGTCGAGCCCAGCGATCAGGCCGCGCTGCGGCGCTACCGGGTGGCCGTGCAGCACTGCATCGGTCTGCTGGGTTTTGGCCCCGACTTTGTGGCGGCCATGCTGTCGGCGCCGCCCGATGACCTGGTAGCGATCGAATTCACGCCCGAAGCCGCATTTGATCAGACCCCCGGCGCACGCGCTGGCACCCCCCTGCCCGCGCGCCCCACGCCATGACCCACAGCCCCGATCCGAGCCTGCGCTCCATCCGCGCCTGTCTCGAAGGCGCAGTGCCCGGCATCACGGCCACCTGCGCCGCCGACGGCACACCCAACGTGGCCTATCTGTCACAGGTGTTCTACGTGGACGAAGGGCACGTGGCGCTGTCCTTCCAGTTCTTCAACAAGACGCGCCAGAACATTCTGGCCAACCCCTGCGCCAACGTGCTGGTGACGGACCCTGTGACGGCGCGCTACTACCGCCTTCACCTGCGCTACCTGCGCACGGAAACCACCGGAGCGCTGTTCGAGCGCATGAAAGCCCAACTGGCGGGCATTGCCTCGCACGAAGGCATGGCCGATGTGTTTGCACTCAAGGGCTCGGACATCTATGCGGTCGAGCGCGTCGAAGCCCTGCCGGGCGAAGGCCTGCCGCCCGCACCGCCGCGCGCCGATCTGCTGGGCGCGCTGCGTCTGTGCAGCCAGCGCCTGGCGCGCTGCAACGGGCTGGACGAACTGCTGCAGGCGCTGCTGGCTGGCCTGCGCGAACACTTCGCCATCCGGCACGCCATGGTGCTGATGCTCGACGTGGCGGCGGGCCAACTCTACACCGTGGCCAGCTGCGGCTACCCGCACTCGGGCGTGGGCTCGGAGATCCGACTGGGTCAGGGCGTGATCGGCGTGGCCGCGCGCGAAACCACGCCGGTGCGCATCGGCCACGTGACGCACGCGGCGCTGTACAGCCACACGCTGCGCAGCAATCTGGGGACCGACGGGGCCACGCCCGGCCCCGACATTCCCTACCCCGGTCTGGCCCACCCGCACAGCCAGTTGGCGGTACCGCTGGTGAGCAGCGGGCGCACGCTGGGCGTGCTGTTTGTCGAAAGCCAGCTGGACCTGCAGTTCCGCTACCCCGAGGAGGATGCCCTGATGACCCTGGCCGGGCAACTGGCGGCCGCCATCGACCTGTTGCAGCGCCCCGACGAGCCGTCCGAAGCCACGTCACCGGTGGTGGCAACCGCGCCGCCCCAGGGGCAGCCCCTGCGCGTGCGCCACTTCGCCGCCAATGGCAGCGTGTTTGTCAACGACGCCTACCTGATCAAGGGTGTGGCCGGCGCCATCCTGTGCAAGCTGCTGCGCGATCACGCCGCCACCGGGCGCACCGAGTTCAGCAACCGCGAGCTGCGCCTGGATCGCAGCCTGGGCCTGCCCGAGGTGGCCGACAACCTGGAAGCGCGCCTGCTGCTGCTGCAGCGGCGGCTGCAGGAAAGCCAGCTCGGAATCCGCCTCGAAAAGGCAGGCCGCGGGCGCGTGCGCCTGTGCCTGGACGCGCCGGTGCGGCTGGAACGGATCGCGTGAAGGAGTGCTTCGCTGGGTTGCCAGTGGCCCTCTCGAACGGCCGCACCGCAGGAATGGGGCATGACAAATCCGCGCCTTGGTTCTGTTCAAGGTGCGGAGTCGGTGCGTTATCGAGCGGCATACAAGCCGGGAACGATATGCTCCAACATGCTGACCTCCTCGACGTTGTGAGTGAGCCAGGCCGTACCCATGGCATCGGAGAAAATTCTTTGCCGTGCAATCCGGTTGAACGGCCACCTGAGCGCACCTGCGGCGACGCCGACCACCATTCGTGACCGGTAGCTTGCGCCTGTCGGGACTTCACCGAAGCGGTGCTCCAGGCGAAAGATCTCCACACCGGCAATGCGCCGGACCAATGAGATGCCCCCTTCGTCAAGCCTCTCCACGCACTCGGTGGAATCCACGTAAAAGGCCGGATTGGCGGCAAAGGCCTCGACGATGCGGAAATGAGCGCCCTTGCCGGATCCACCCTCCGGCGAACGCCGGGCAAGCTCCCAATGGATGTGATCGCGTGGGTGCCAGAGCAGGTAACGAGGGTAGGTCTGGCCGTTGAGGCTCATCTCCTTGCCGAGGTTCTCGAACCACCAGCGGAGCATGGCCGGGCTGACGCCACGAACGGTGTCGTGCTCGATGGTGAGCAGGAGCTGACCGGCCGGCGTGATCGACTGCGTGGTGCGCGCAGAAGTGAGAGGCTTCATGGGGCCTGCGTGAGGGCGCTCTGGAAGGATGGGGAGGTGCATTTGACGGTGAAGAATGGAGTTTTCTTTTGTCAGCTTGCCTTTGTGGACTCCGGCGCCTCGCCCAGATCGCGCACCAGTCGATCCCACTGGTAGCCAGACAACAACGGCCGCACCTGCTCGACCACAGCCTGGAACACCGGCGCCGGCGCGTGCGCACGCATCTCGCCCAGCATTTGCGCGCGCTCGGCCGGGGTGAGGGCCGGCAGCATCCAGCGCAGCTCGACCATGCTCTCATCGGGTGGAATCGACGCCACGATGGCGCCCTCGATCTGCGCCAGTTCGGCATCGCCATAGTGCGCCCACAGCACGGCGTTGTGCCCGCGCTCTTCCTGCTGCATGTGCTCGAGGTTGTGCGCCACGAACAGCGACAGCTGGCCGTACAGCACGTGGGCCAGGCGTGCGCGCTGGGCCAATGGGCAGGCGCGCAGCCGAGCCACACTGGCCTCCAGCGCGTCGATGGCACGCTCATGCCCCAGGTGCTCTTGGGCCAGCTGGGCGCTGCTGCCGCCGACGTGGCGCTCCATGGCGGGGTGGATGAACTGGTTTTCGTGCGCCAGGTGGGCGCGGCAGATCGCCAGCAGTTGCGCCACGGCATCGCCTGCCTGCGCCCACTGGCCGTCGTCGTCGGCATCGACGCGACCCAGCGTCACGAGCGTGTCGAACATGAAGGCGCGCAGAGCCTTGTGGATGAAGGCGTAGAGGTCCTTGCGCGGCGCGGCCGAGTCGGCCTCGGCCAGGGCCATCATTTCCAGGGGATTGAGGTGCATGGTCGGTTCCTGTGTTGAGAGTTTGCGGTAGGTGCGGACTCACCTGAGCCCACCCCGCAAAGTCTAGGAACGACGCCGCCCGGGCGCTGCTAAATAGCGCTTAGGCCAACCCTATGTTTTTCTTAAGCGCGCGCCCTGCGCATCCACTCCGCCGCACGCTCCGCGATCATCACGGTCGGCGCATTCGTGTTGCCGCCCGGCACGCGGGGCATGATGGAGGCGTCCACCACCCGCAGGCGCTCGATGCCGCGCACACGCAGCCGCTCGTCCACCACGTCCAGCGGCCCCCGGCCCATGCGGCAGCTGCCCACGGGGTGATAGATGGTGTCGGCATGCTGGCGGATGAAGGCCTCGATCTCGGCGTCGCTGCGCACCGCGGCGGATTTTTCGCGCCCGCCGTGGCGCGCCAGGGCCGGCTGGCTCAGGATCTCGCGCATCTGCCTGAAGCCCTTGACCAGCCGGCGCACATCGTCGCCCTCCTGCAAAAACGCCGGGTCGATCAAGGGCGCAGCCAACGGGTCTGGGCTGGCCAGGCGCACGCTGCCGCGGCTTTGCGGGCGCAGCACGCACACGTGGCACGAGAAGCCGTGGCCGAACACCGTGGCGCGCCCGTGGTCCACCAGCTTGCCGACGACGAAATGCAGTTGCAGGTCGGGCACGGCCTCGCCGGCGTCGCTCCTGATGAAGCCACCCGCCTCGGCAAAGTTCGTCGTCAGCGGCCCGCGCCGCTCGCGCCGCCAGCGCTGCACGTCGCCCCAGGTGCGCCGCGCGCCGGCCAGCGACAGGCCGAACAGCTCGTGCGCGCCGGGCACGTCCCACACCTGCACCACGTCGGGGTGGTCGTGCAGGTGCTGGCCCACGCCGGGCAGGTCCAGCGCCACGTCGATGCCATGCTGGCGCAGCTGGTCGGCCGGGCCGATGCCCGACAGCATCAGCAGTTGCGGCGACTGCAAGGCGCCGGCGCAAAGCAGCACCTCGCGCTCGGCGCGCACGGTCTTTTCCTGCCCGCCTTCCAGGTAGGCCACGCCCACGGCGCGGCCGTTTTCGACCAGCACGCGCGTGGCGCGCACGCCCGTCAGCACGTGCAGGTTGGGCCGCGCCCGGTTGGGCGTGAGATAACCCTTGGCCACCGAGCAGCGCTCGCCCCCCTTGTGCGTGACCTGGTACAGGCCCACGCCCTCCTGCGTGCGACCGTTGAAGTCGGGGTTGTGCACCTGTCCGCCCTGCACGCCGGCTTCGACAAAGGCGTGCGCAAAGGGGTTGGGGTCGCACAGGTCCATCACGTTCAGCGGCCCGCCCGTGCCGTGCCAAGCGTCGGCCCCGCGCTCGTTGTGCTCGGCGCGCTTGAAAAACGGCAGCACCTCGTCCCAGCACCAGCCAATGTTGCCCTCGGCCGCCCAGCCGTCGTAGTCCTGCGGCACGCCGCGCATGTAGATCATGGCGTTGACCGAGCTGGAGCCGCCCAGCACCTTGCCGCGCGGCTGGTAGCCCCGCCGCCCGTTCAGGCCCGGCTGCGGCACGGTCTGGAAGGCCCAGTTGGCGCGCCCCAGCTTGGCCAGCAGCGCCAGCCCGGCCGGGCAGTGGATCAGCACGCTGGCGTCGGGCGGGCCGGCCTCCAGCAGCGTGACCTGCACGCTGGGGTCTTCGGAGAGGCGTGCGGCCAGCACGCAGCCGGCCGAGCCGGCGCCGACGATCACGTAGTCCATGGGTGGGTCTCCTGGTTGCCCGGTGCCGGCATTGTGGTGGCGCGAGCGGCGGCTACCATTGGTGGTTTTCCCTCGCATCTTTTGGAGCACAGCATGAACATCACCACCGTCGGCATCGTGGGCGCAGGCACCATGGGCAATGGCATCGCGCAGGCCTGCGCGGTTGCGGGCATCAACGTCGTCATGGTCGACATCGCCCAGGCGGCGGTGGACAAGGGCCTGGCCACCGTGGGCAAGAGCCTGGACCGCCTGCTGCAAAAGGACAAGATCACCGAGGCCGACAAGGCTGCGGCGCTGGCCCGCATCAAGGGCTCGACCCAGTACGACGACCTGAAGGCCGCGCAGCTGGTCATCGAGGCCGCCACCGAGACCCACGCGCTCAAGAACAAGATCCTGGCCCAGCTGGACGCCCTGCTGGCGCCCGAGGTCATCATCGCCACCAACACCTCGTCGATCTCCATCACGCAGCTGGCCGCCGTCACCCAGCGCCCGGACCGCTTTGTCGGCATGCACTTCTTCAACCCGGTGCCGATGATGGCGCTGGTGGAGATCATCCGCGGCCTGCAGACCAGCGACGCCACGCACGACGCCGTGAAGGAACTGGCCACGCGCCTGGGCAAGTCGCCCATCACCGTCAAGAACGCGCCCGGCTTCGTCGTCAACCGCATCCTGGGGCCGATGATCAACGAGGCCTTCTTCGTGCTGGCCGAGGGCCTGGCCACGCCCGAGGACATCGACGCCGGCATGAAGCTCGGCTGCAACCAGCCCATCGGCCCGCTGGCGCTGGCCGACATGGTCGGCCTGGACGTGTGCCTGGCGGTGATGGAGGTCTACCTGCAGGAGTTCGGCGACAGCAAGTACCGCCCCTGCCCGCTGCTCAAGGAATACGTCGCCGCCGGGCGCCTGGGGCGCAAGACGGGCCGGGGTGTGTACGGCTACTGAGCCGTCCATGCCCGGCCAGGCGCCCGATGCCGCGGCCCGCTGCCTCGTGCGCGAGCACGAGCGGCTCGAGGCGCGGCTGCAGGCGCACCTGCTGGACGTGGTCGGCGGCGAGTTCGCCAGCGCGGCGCGGCACCTGGCCGATTGGCGCGCGGCGCTCGCCGCGCACATCGCGGTGGAAGAGCGGCAACTGCTGCCCCACCTGCCCGAGGGCGCGCGCTGGCCGGCGCGCGTCTACCTGCAGGAGCACGAGCGCATCGCGCTGCTGGCCGACGAATACGCCCTGCGGCTGGCGCAGGTCGCCGCCCATCCGCCCGAGGACGAGGGCGCGCGCCGCCGCGCCGCGCTCTGGCTCATCGACCACGCGCACGCGCTGCGCCACGTGCTCGACCACCACCACCAGCGCGAGCACCAGGCGCTGGCGCTGGAATTGCCGCAGGGCCTGCAGGCGCAGGCATGGAGCACGCATGACTGAATCCGCCGCCCACCCCTACGCCGCGCTCACGCCCGACGCGGTGCTGGACGCGCTCGCCGGCGTCGGCCTGGCGGGCGACGGGCGGCTGATGGCGCTGGGCTCCTACGAAAACCGGGTCTACCAGGTGGGGCTCGATGACGGCAGCCGCGTCGTCGCCAAGTTCTACCGCCCCGGGCGCTGGAGCGCCGCGCAGATCCTGGAGGAGCACGCCTTCGCCGCCGAGCTCGCGGACGCCGAGGTGCCCATGGTCGCGCCGCTGGTGCTGGACGGCGGCACGCTGCACCGGCACGGCGGCTTCATGTTCTCGGTCAGCCCCTGGCGCGGCGGCCGCCCGCCCGAGCTCGACGATTTCGAGGTGCTCGAATGGCTCGGCCGCTTCCTCGCGCGGCTGCACGCCGTGGGCGCGGCGCGGCCCTTTGCCGAACGCCCGGCGTTCAGCGTGCAGGCCTGGGGCCAGGCGCCGCGCGACTGGCTGCTGGCGCACGACGCCATCGCCCCCGAGGTGCGCACCGAATGGCGCGAGCTCTGCGACCAAGCTCTCGCATTGATAGCTGCTGGCGCTCACCCATCAAGCGCCACAGGCCGATTCGGCTTGGAAAACGCCACGCTGATCCGGCTGCACGGCGACTGCCACCCGGGCAACGTGCTCTGGACGCCGGTGGAGGAACCCGACGGCGGCCCGCACTTCGTCGACCTGGACGACGCGCGCATGGGCCCAGCGGTGCAGGATCTGTGGATGCTGCTCTCGGGCGACCGGCGCCAGCGCACGCAGCAGCTCTCGGCGCTGCTCGACGGCTACGAGCAGGTGCGCGGCTTCGACCGGCGCGAGCTGGCGCTGATCGAGCCGCTGCGCACGCTGCGCCTGATCCACTACAGCGCCTGGCTGGCGCGGCGCTGGAGCGATCCGACCTTCCCCATCCACTTCCCGTGGTTCGGCGGCAGCGACTACTGGCGCGGCCAGGTGGGCATGCTGCGCGAGCAGATCGAGGCGCTGCAGGAAGAACCCCTGGTGGCGTGAGCGGTACGCTGCCGATACACTCCGGCGGTTCTCCTCACCACGAGCGCCGCCATGAAGAACCTGCTGCGCAACATGCTGGCGATCCGCAAGCCGCGGCGCCCGCTGCCTTCCGGCCCCGTGCCTCCCGTAGGCGCCTCCATCACGCTGGACAACCTGCGCATGGCGGTGAACATGCCGATCCCGAACGAGCTCTGGAGCTGGCTGCTGCTGTCGGGCTGGCGCACGGTGCCGGTCAAGAAAGACCGGCGCAAATGCGTCGACCTGCCGCCGGGCACGCTGCTCAAGCTGATCCAGACCCCGCTGGCGGAGCGGGATGCGCTGCACCGCCGCATCCTCGAGAAATACGCGGAATGATCAGACGAGCAGCGCGCTCACGCGCTTGACGTAGGCGGCAGGGTCCTCGGGCAGCCCGCCCTCGGCCAGCAGGGCCTGGTCGAACAGGATGTGCGCCAGGTCGTGGAAATGCACGCTGCCGTCGAGCTTCTTCACCAGCGGATGCTCGGGGTTCACTTCCAGCACCGGCTTGGCTTCCGGCGCCTTCTGCCCGGCCTGCTTGAGCAGGCGCGCGAGCTGGTTGCTCATGTCGCCATCCTGCACCACCAGGCAGGCGGGTGAATCGACCAGGCGGGTGGTCACGCGCACGTCCTCGGCCTTGTCCTTAAGCGCTTCCTTGAGCTTGGCCAGCAGCGGCTTGAAGGCCTCGGCGGCCTCCTCGGCGGCCTTCTTCTCGGCCTCGTCCTGCAGCTTGCCCAGGTCCACGGCACCCTTGGCCACGCTCTGCAGCGGCGTGCCGTCGAAGTCGTGCAGGTAGTTCAGCGCCCACTCGTCCACGCGGTCGGTCATGAGCAGCACCTCGATGCCCTTCTTCTTGAAGACTTCGAGCTGCGGGCTGTTCCTGGCGGCCGCCAGGGTATCCGCGGTGATGTAGTAGATGGCCTCCTGGCCGTCCTTCATGCGCGCCTTGTAGTCGGCCAGGCCGACGCTCACGGCGTCGCTGCCGGTGGAGGCGAAGCGCAACAGCTTCGCCAGGCGCTCGCGGTTGGCGAAGTCCTCGCCCAGGCCCTCCTTGAGCACGGCGCCGAACTCCGTGTAGAACTGCGTGTACTTGCCTTCCTTGGCCTTGTCCTCCTCGCTCACCACGTCGGTCACGCCCTCGGCATCGGCGGCGGCCTCATGCCTGTCGTGCCTGGCCAGGTCTTCGAGCATGGACAGCACGCGCTTGACCGAGCCGTCGCGGATCAGGCGCACGTCGCGGCTTTCCTGCAGCAGCTCGCGGCTCACGTTGAGCGGCAGGTCGGCGGAGTCGATCACGCCCTTGACGAAGCGCAGGTAGCCGGGCATGAGCGCCTCGGCGTCATCCATGATGAACACGCGCTTCACATACAGCTTCACGCCGGCCTTCTTGTCGCGGTTCCACAGGTCGAACGGCGCCTTGGCCGGGATGTAGAGCAGCTGCGTGTACTCGGTGTTGCCTTCGACGCGGTTGTGGCTCCAGGTGAGCGGCGCCTCGAAATCGTGCGAGATCGACTTGTAGAAGTCCTGGTACTCCTCGGCCGTGATGTCCTTCCTGGGCCGGGACCACAGGGCGCTGGCCTTGTTCACGGCCTCCCACTCGCCGGTCTTGACCATGGCGCCGGGTTCGCCCTCCTTCTCGCCCTCCTTCCATTCCTCCTTCTCCATGAGGATGGGCAGGCTGATGTGGTCGGAGTATTTGCCGATGATCTGCCTGAGCTGCCAGGCGTTCAGGTATTCCTCGGCATCGTCACGCAGGTGCAGGACGACGCTGGTGCCGCGCGCCGGACGCTCGATCGGTTCGACCTCGAAGTCGCCCGCGCCGGCGCTCGTCCAGCGCACGCCCTCGCTGGCGGGCAGGCCCGCGCGGCGGCTCTCCACGATGATCCTGTCGGCCACGATGAAGCCCGAGTAGAAGCCCACGCCGAACTGGCCGATGAGCTGGCCCTGCTCGCTGGCGGTGGCCTTCTGGTCGCCCGTGAGCCGGCCCATGAAGTCCTTGGTGCCGCTCTTGGCGATGGTGCCCAGGTGGTCTATGGCCTCCTGCGCGCTCATGCCTATGCCGTTGTCGGCAATGGTGATGGTGCGCGCCGCCTTGTCGAAGGACACGCGCACCTCCAGGCTGGGCTGGTCTTCGTAGAGGGCGGCGTCGTTCAGCGCCTCGAAGCGCAGCTTGTCGCAGGCGTCGGAGGCGTTGGAGACCAGCTCGCGCAGGAAGATTTCCTTGTTCGAGTACAGCGAGTGCGTGACCAGGTGCAGCAGTTGCGCGACTTCGGCCTGGAAGGGATGGTGTTGCTTGCTCATGGGCGTGTCGAAGGGGGTAGGGTGAAAACCAGCGGTGCAGTTGGGGGCGGCGCGGCGCGATTCAAGGGCCGCGCATCTCGCCCAGGTGGTGCGAGCGCAGCGCGCGCAGGTCGAGCACGCGCACGCCGCCGTATTCCACGCGGATCGCTCCCTGCGCCTGCAGGTTCGCCAGCGACTCGTTCACGCGCTGGCGCGACAGGCCGACCAGGTAGGCCAGCTCCTGCTGCGTGATGCGCAGCACCTGGCGCACGCCGGGGTAGAGCACCGGGTTGAACAGCAGGGCCAGGCTGAGCGCCACGCGCGTATCGGGGTCGTGCAGGCGGTCGATCTCGCGCGCGGCGACGAACTGGCCCAGGCGTTCGTTGAGCTGGTTCATCACGAAACGGTTGAACGCGATGGAGTGGTCGAGCAGCCAATGGAAGGTATCCACCGGCAGGCCCGCGACCAGGCTCTTGCGCAGCGCCTGCACGTTGTAGCGATAGGGTTCGCGCTTGAGCGCCGTGCCCTCGCCGAACCAGCCGCCCGGCGGCAGGCCGGTGATGGTGACCGCGTCGCCCTGCGCGTTGTCCACCGTCATCTTGAGCAGGCCGTCGACGATGCCGAACCAGAAGGTGACCGGCCGGCCGGTGCGGCAGACGTAGTCGCCGGCATGGGCCTGGCTCACCACCACGCCCGCCACCGCGCGCTCGCGCATCCCGGGTTCGAGCAGATGCAGCCATGGAATGTCCGCCAGCTCGCGCGCGGTGGGCGCGCGCCGGCGCTGGTACACGGCTGAATCGCGGCCCACGTCCGGCCTCTTTCACTCGGACGCGAACGCGACCTGATAGTCGCGAAACGCCCACACGGTGCGCCCCTGCTCGATGCGGCGCAGCACCAGGCCGGGCGCGGCCGCATCGCCTTCGTGCAGCACCTGCCCGTTGACGATGGCCATGCGCAGGCGCGGGTTGTTCGACCAGGTGATGCCGGCCACGTGCAGCTTGGGCAGGTCGGCGCGCACCGAAGCGGGCAGATCCGCCGCCGCGAAGATCGGCGCGTTCGACGACGCCGCGAACGCCGGACCCGCTCTCGCCGCAGCGGCGTCGGGCAGCTTCGCGGGCGCCGCAGCCGCCGCCCGCGGTGCCGTCCTGGCAGGCGCCGGCTTCGGTGCAGGTGCAGGTGCAGGTGCAGGTGCAGGTGTTGGCTTCGGTGTCGGTGTCGGTGCGGGCGCCGGAGCGAGAGCGACCGTCTCCGCCGGCGCGGGCACGGGTGCGCGCATCCACCAGACCGCGGCGGCGGCCCCGGCACAGGCCAGCAGCGCAGCCAGCCATGGTGCATGGGACCGCTGGCGCGGGCCGGGCGGCGGCGCCTGCACCAGCGCGGGCGGCGTGGAATGCAGCGTGGGCAAGGCGCCCCGGCTGCGTTCCGTTTCAGCGCGCCGCAGCGCGTCCAGGATGTAAGACATGGTTCAGTGCGCCTCTTGCTTGGGTGGCTCCGCGCCGCTGCTCAAGCGCGGTTCGTTCACGCGCAACACCCGGTTGAGCGCCATCACGGTCACGGGATCGGCCAGCCCGTCGGGCGCCAGTTCCTGCGCGCGCTGGAATTGCTGCACGCGCGCGCGCAGCGTGCGCGCGTCCGCGATGCCCGCGGCATCGAGCTGGAGCTCGAGCCAGCGCGCCCCGTCGGGGGTCGCGGCGATGTCGCCGCCCGCCTCTTCCTGCTGCGGCGGCCCCTTCCACAAGGTGAGCCAGGCCCCCTGCCAGCGCAGCGCCAACTCCGGCAGCGGCGCATCGAAGCGCGTGCCGTCGGCCCCTTCGAGCGTCGCGCGGTCCGCCGCCAGCGCCCGCAGCAAGACGGTGGCGGGCGGCGCCGCGCCGCCCCGCGCCAGCGTGAGCAGCGCCGGGCGGTCCAGCCGGCGCAGCAGCGCGGCATCGGGCGCACTGGCACGCCAGCAGCGCAGCCCGTCGGGCAGCGGCGGCTCGCACGGCTGCGCGTTGTCCGGCACTTGGGCCTGCCACATGCGCGCCAGCGACCGCCAGACGGGGCCGACGTCGTAGGGCTGGCGCGCCAGCCATTGGTCGAGCGTCGCGGCCGCCGGCGGCGCCGGCACCGGCGGCACGGGCCGGGCGGCGCGGGGCGCCAGGGCGGCAGCCACGCCGCCATCCCGCCCGCCGGCCACGAGCCACACGCCCAGCAGCACCAGCAGTACCAGTGCGGCGCCCGCAACGGCCCCGAGCACCGCCGTGCCGGTGCGTCCGCGGGGCGCGGGCGCGTCTTTCCCGGCCCCGAACACCTCGCGCGCCGCGCGCTGCAGCGTGGCCTCGCTCACCTCGCGCTCGCCGGCAGCGTAAGCGCCCAGCAGCGCCCGGTCGCACAGCAGGTTGATGCGCCGCGGCACGCCGCCGGTGAGCGCATGCACGCGCCGCAGCGCCTTGCGGGCGAACGGCAGCGGCCCCTGCCAGCCGGCGATGGCCAGGCGGTGGGCCACGTAGTCCTGCGTCGCCGCCGCGCCGAGCGGCCCGAGGTGGTAGCGCGCGATCACGCGCTGGGCCAATTGCGTGAGGCCGGGGCTGGCGACCATCTCGCGCAGTTCGGGCTGGCCGATCAGGATGATCTGCAGCAGCTTCTTCTCATCGGTCTCCAGGTTGGTCAGCAGGCGCAGCTGCTCGAGCACCTCGGGCGCGAGGCTTTGCGCCTCGTCGATGATCAGCACGCAGCTCCTGCCCGCCGCGTGCTGCCGCAGCAGAAAGGCGTTGAGCGGGTCGATGCAGTCCTTGACGCTGGGGCTGCCCGGCACCGCCGCCGGGTGCGGCACGCAGAATTCATCGCAAATCGTGCCCAGCAGCTCCAGCGCCGTCAGCCTGGGGTTGAAGATATAGGCCGCCGTGCAGTAGCGCGGGATCTGCTGCAGGAAGCAGCGGCAGACCGTGGTCTTGCCGGTGCCCACCTCGCCGGTGAGCAGCACGAAGCCGCCACCGCCGTCGAGCCCGTAGAGCAGGTGCGCCAGGGCCTCGCGGTGGCGCTCGCTCAGAAAGAGATAGCGCGGGTCCGGCGCGATGGAGAACGGCGGGTGCTGCAGGCCGAAGAACGCTGCGTACATGGGTCAAGGATAGTGGCAGCCCCGGCGGCCGGGAGCCTGGCGGGTTCAGATACAGGGATTAACCCCTAGATTGTCGTCATAAAGACAAAAAACCGTCAAACTTGACTGCACCATCACGGCGAAATGCGATCTTCGCCCCACCACACGCTGTCCGAGGCATGACGAGCACCTTCCCCCACCTGCTGCTGCAACAGGCCGCCGAGCGCCCCGACGCGCCAGCCTTGCGCGAGAAGGAATACGGCATCTGGCAAACCTGGGCCTGGAAGGACGTGGCGCGCGACGTGCGCCACATGGCCTGCGGCCTGCTCGCGCTGGGTTTTCGCCGCGGCGAGAACCTGGCGCTCGTCAGCGGCAACCGGCCCCATGCGTACATGGGCTTCATCGCGGCGCAGAGCGCGGGCGGGGTGCCGATCCCGCTCTACCAGGACGCGGTGGCGGGCGAGATGGCGTTCGTGATGGAAGACGCCGAGGTGCGCTTCGCCTACGCCGAAGACCAGGAGCAGGTGGACAAGCTGCTCGAGGTGCGCGAGACGCACCCCGGCATCGAGTTCATCGTCTACGACGACCCGCGCGGGCTGCGCCACTACGAACAGCCGGGCCTGGTGAGCGTCGAGCAGCTGCTGGCCAGGGGGCGCGAATGGGACGCGGCCCACCCCGGCGCCTGGGAGGCGGGCCTGGCGCAGCTCGATGCGCAGGACACCTCGGTCATCCTCTACACCTCGGGCACCACCGGCCGCCCCAAGGGGGTGTGCCTGGCGCACGCGGGCTTCGTGCTGGCGGCGCGGGGCGGGCAGGAGGTGGACCGCCTCACGCCCGCCGAGGACGTGGTCTCCTACCTGCCGCCGGCCTGGGCCGGGGACTACCTGTTCTCGGTGGCGCAGTGGATCGTGGTCGGCTTCACGATCAACTGCCCGGAAGACGCGAGCACGGTGGCGATCGACCTGCGCGAGATCGGGCCGACCTACTATTTCGCGCCGCCGCGCATCTTCGAGGGGCTGCTGACCTCGGTCTCGATCCGCATGGAAGACGCGGCCGCGCCCAAGCGCTGGCTGTTCGAGCGCTGCATGCGCCTGGCCCGGCGCGTCGGCGCCGACATCCTCGACGGCAAGCCGGTCGGCGCCTGGGACCGGCTCAAGTACCGCGCCGCCGACGTGCTGATCTACGGGCCGCTGAAGAACGTGATGGGCCTGTCGCGCATCCGCGTGGCCTACACCGCGGGCGCGGCGATCGGGCCCGACCTGTTCCGCTTTTTCCGCTCGATCGGCGTGAACCTCAAGCAGCTCTACGGCCAGACCGAGACCTCGGCCTACGTCTGCATGCAGCGCGACGGCCAGGTGGAGCTGTCCGCCGTGGGCCACCCGGCGCCGGGCGTGGAGATCAGGATCGCCGACAACGGCGAGGTGCTGGTCAAGAGCATCGCGCTGCTCAAGGAGTACTACAAGCGGCCCGACGCCACCGCCGAGGTCATGGATGCCGAGGGCTTCTTCCACACCGGCGACGCCGGGCTGATCGACGCCAGCGGCCAGCTGCGCATCATCGACCGCGCCAAGGACGTGGGCAAGATGGCGGGCGGCGCGATGTTCGCGCCCAACTACATCGAGAACAAGCTCAAGTTCTTCCCGCAGATCAAGGAGGCGGTGTGCTTCGGCCACGGCAGGGACCAGGTCTGCGCCTTCATCAACATCGACTACGAGGCCGTGGGCAACTGGGCCGAGCGCCAGGGCATCCCGTACGGCGGCTACGTCGACCTGGCGTCCAAGCCGCAGGTGCTGACCACGATCGCCGACTGCGTGGCCCGGGTCAACGCCGACCTGGCCGGCGAGGACGGCATGGCCGACACGCAGATCCGGCGCTTTCTCGTGCTGCACAAGGAGCTGGATCCGGACGACGACGAGCTCACGCGCACGCGCAAGGTGCGGCGCAATTTCGTCGCCGAGAAATACGCGGTGCTGATCGACGCGCTCTACGCCGGGCGCACCGAGCAGTTCATCGAGACCCAGGTCAAGTTCGAGGACGGGCGCCAGGGCGTGGTGAGCGCCACGCTGTCCATCGTCGACGCCAAGACCTTCGCGGCCGCGCGCGCCGCCGCCTGACCCCGCGAGAACGCCACCATGCCCGAGAAAACCATTGGCGACGTGATCCTCGACGTGAAGAACATCACGCTGCGCTTCGGCGGCGTGAGCGCGCTCACCAACATCTCGTTCGACGTGCGCGAGCACGAGGTGCGCGCCATCATCGGCCCCAACGGCGCGGGCAAGAGCTCGATGCTCAACTGCATCAACGGCGTGTACACGCCGACCGAGGGCTCGATCACCTTCCGCGACCAGACCTTCGGCCACATGAAGAGCCGCCAGGTGGCCGAGATGGGCATCGCGCGCACCTTCCAGAACCTGGCGCTGTTCAAGGGCATGAGCGTGATCGACAACATCATGACCGGGCGCAACCTGAAGATCAGGAGCAACCTGCTGATGCAGGCGCTGCGCCTCGGGCCCGCCGAGCGCGAAGAAATCCGGCACCGCGAATTCGTCGAGCACATCATCGACTTCCTCGAGATCCAGGCGCACCGCAAGACGCCCGTGGGCCAGCTGCCCTACGGCCTGCAAAAGCGCGTGGACCTGGGCCGGGCCCTGGCGATGGAGCCGCAGGTGCTGCTGCTCGACGAGCCCATGGCCGGCATGAACGTCGAGGAAAAGCAGGACATGTGCCGCTTCATCCTCGACGTGAACGACGAGTTCGGCACCACCATCGTGCTGATCGAGCACGACATGGGCGTGGTGATGGACATCTCCGACCGCGTCGTGGTGCTGGACTACGGCAAGAAGATCGGCGACGGCGCGCCCGACGAGGTGCGCACCAACGAAGACGTGATCCGGGCCTATCTGGGCGCGGCCCACTGAGCCAGGAGGGCAGCGATGGGCTTTTTCTTCGAAACCCTGATCGGCGGCCTGATGGCCGGCATGCTCTACGCGCTGGTGGCGCTCGGCTTCGTGCTGATCTTCAAGGCGTCGAGCGTGTTCAACTTCGCGCAGGGCGTGATGGTGCTGTTCGCGGCGCTGGCCATGGCGCGCTTTTCCGAATGGATCCCGCAGTGGACGGGCCTGCACCACAAGGTGCTGGTCAACCTGCTGGCCTTCGCGGCCGCTGCGCTGCTCATGTTCCTCGTCGCCTGGCTGGTCGAGCGCCTGGCGCTGCGCCACCTGGTGAACCAGTCGGAGACCACGCTCCTGATGGCCACGCTGGGCATCGCCTACTTCCTGGAGGGCGTGGGCCAGACGGTGTTCGGCAGCGACATCTACAAGATCGACATCGGCATGCCCAAGGACCCGATCTTCGTGCTGGGCGGCCTGTTCGAGGGCGGGCTGCTGGTGGACCCCGAGGACCTGATCGCCGCCGCCATCGCCGCCGCGCTGGTCGCCGCGCTGGCGCTCTTTTTCCAGAAGACGACGACGGGGCGCGCGCTGCGCGCCGTGGCCGACGACCACCAGGCGGCGCAGTCGGTGGGCATCCCGCTGTCGCGCATCTGGGTCATCGTCTGGTGCGTCGCGGGCGTGGCGGCACTGGTCGCGGGCATGGTCTGGGGCAGCAAGCTGGGGGTGCAGTTCTCGCTCTCGACGCTGGCGCTGCGCGCGCTGCCGGTGGTGATCCTGGGGGGGCTGACCTCGGTGCCGGGCGCCATCCTGGGCGGACTCATCATCGGTGCGGGCGAGAAGCTCTCGGAGGTCTACCTCGGCCCCTTCGTCGGCGGCGGCATCGAGATCTGGTTCGCCTACGTGCTGGCGCTGGTGTTCCTGCTGTTCCGGCCACAAGGGCTGTTCGGCGAGAAGATCATCGACCGGGTGTGATGGATCAAGGAAAAGACACGCATGTTCTACCGCGAAAACGGCCAGTTCAAGACCAGCTACCGCGCCGACCAGCAGATCTTCCCCATCCTGCAGGACAAGGTGGCGGTGCTGGCGCTGCTGGCGTTCGCCTTCGTCGGCGTGCCGCTGCTGGCCAGCGAGTACCTGTTCGCCGCCATCCTGATCCCCTTCGTGATCATGTCGCTGGCGGCGCTGGGGCTGAACATCCTGGTCGGCTACTGCGGCCAGATCTCGCTCGGCGCCGGCGCCTTCATGGCGGTGGGGGCGTATGGCGCGTACAACTTCCTGATGCGCGTGCCGGGCATGCCGCTCGTCCTGGCGCTGATCCTGGGCGGCGTGTGCGCGGCGCTGTTCGGCATGGCGTTCGGGCTGCCGAGCCTGCGCGTCAAGGGCCTGTACCTGGCGGTGGCGACGCTGGCGGCGCAGTTCTTCGCCGACTGGATGTTCCTGCGCGTGGGCTGGTTCACGCTCAACAGCTCCTCGGGCGCGGTGGCGGTGTCCAACCTGGCCATCCTCGGCGTGCCGCTGGAGAGCAACACGGCCAAGTACCTGTTCTGCCTGGCCACGCTGGCGCTCGTCGGCCTGGCGTGCAAGAACCTGGTGCGCGGCGCGATCGGCCGCGAGTGGATGGCGATCCGCGACATGGACGTGGCGGCCGCCGTGATCGGCATCCGCCCGATGTACGCCAAGCTGTCGGCGTTCGCGGTGAGCAGCTTCATCCTCGGCGTAGCCGGGGCGCTGTGGGGCTTCTTCTACCTCGGCGCGTGGGAGCCGGCGGCGTTCTCGCTGGAGATTTCGCTGGAGCTGCTGTTCATGATCATCATCGGCGGCCTGGGCTCGATCATGGGCAGCTTCTTCGGCGCGGCCTTCATCGTCATCCTGCCCATCGCGCTCAACCGGCTCCTGCCCTTCCTCGCCTCGCTGGTGGGCATGCAGATCACCACCACCGCCGCCTCGCACGCCGAACTGATCGTCTTCGGCGCGCTGATCGTGTGGTTCCTGATCGTCGAGCCGCACGGCCTGGCACGCCTGTGGTCCACCGGCAAGCAGAAGCTGCGCCTGTGGCCGTTCCCGCACTGATTTTCGCGATTTACCACGTCCAAAGGAGACCGACATGAAACGTCTGAACACCCTCTTCGCCGCTGCCCTGGTGGCCGCCGGCGCGAGCCTCGCCGCCAGCCCGGCGCTGGCGCAGGAGCAGTACATCCCGCTGCTGACCTACCGCACCGGGCCCTATGCGCCCAGCGGCATCCCGGCGGCCGACGGCCTGATGGACTACTACAAGCTGGTCAACGCGCGCGGCGGCATCAACGGCGTCAAGCTGCTGACCGAGGAGTGCGAGACCGGCTACGACACCGCGCGCAGCGTCGAGTGCTACGAGCGCATGAAGACCAAGAACGGCGGCGCCACGCTGATCCAGCCCTGGTCCACCGGCGCCACCTTCGCCATCACCGAGAAGGCCGACACCGACAAGGTGCCGCTCTTGATCCTGGGCTACGGCCGCGGCGACTCGGCCAACGGCTCGATCTTCAAGTGGGTCTTCCCGGTGGGCGGCAACTACCAGGTGGGCGACGACGTGATCATCCAGGCCATGGGCAAGCGCGAGGGCGGCCTGGACAAGCTCAAGGGCAAGAAGATCGCCGTGGTCTACCACGACAGCCCCTACGGCAAGGAAACCCTGCCGCTGCTGCGCAAGCGCGCGCAGATGCACGGCTTCACCCTGATGGAGATGCCGGTGACGGCGCCCGGCCTGGAACAGAAGGCCACCTGGCTGCAGGTGCGCCGCGACAAGCCCGACTTCATCATCCTGCGCGGCTACGGCGTGATGACGCCGACGGCGCTGAAGGAGGCGCAATCGGTCGGCTACGCGCGCGACAAGATCTACGGCTCGTGGTGGGCCGGCTCCGAGGCCGACACGCGCGACGTGGGCGAAGGCGCCAAGGGCTACAACGCCGTGGTGCTGCAGAGCAGCGCCAACCGCGACGCCAAAATCATCAAGGACGTGCTGGCCGAGCTCTACGACAAGGGCCAGGGCACCGCCAGCAACAAGGGCGAGGTGGGCGACGTGCTCTACGTCCGCGGCCTGCTGGCGGCGCTGTTCTCGACCGAGGGGATCCGCACCGCGCAGGAGAAATTCGGCAAGGGCAAGCCCATCACCGGCGAGCAGATGCGCTGGGGCCTGGAGAACCTGAACATCACGCAGGCGCGCATCGACGAGCTGGGCTTCGGCGGCATCCTGCAGCCGATCAAGACCACCTGCATGGACCACCTGGGCTCCTACGCCGCGCGCATCTCCACCTGGGACGGCAAGCAGTGGAAGGTGAGCAGCGACTGGATGCAGGGCGACAAGGCGCTGATCGACGCGATCGACAACGAATCGGCCGCCAAGTACGCGGCCGAGCACAAGATCACGCCGCGCACCGAGGCGGACTGCAAGAGCTGAGGCGGCCCGCGCGCGCCCGCGGCCCGAAGGGGCTGGCGCGCGCCGCCGCCCGTGGTTTCCCGACTTTCCCGGTACCCCGCCATGAAAACGCCCGAGATCCTGCTGAACGTCAACGGCATCGAGGTCATCTACCACCACGTGATCCTGGTGCTCAAGGGTGTCTCGCTCTGCGTCCCCCAGGGCGGCATCGTCGCCATCCTGGGCGGCAACGGCGCGGGCAAGACCACCACGCTGCGCGCGATCTCCAACCTGCTGCGCAGCGAGCGCGGCGAGGTGACCAAGGGCAGCATCGACTACCGGGGCGAGCGCATCGAAAACCTCACGCCCTCCGACCTCGTGCGCCGCGGCGTGGTGCAGGTGATGGAGGGGCGCCACTGCTTCGCCCACCTGACGATCGAGGAAAACCTGCTGACCGGCGCCTACACCCGCAGCGGCAAGGGCGAGATCGCCGCCAACCTGGAGAAGGTCTACGCCTACTTCCCGCGCCTGAAGGAGCGCCGCCGCAGCCAGGCGGCCTACACCTCGGGCGGCGAGCAGCAGATGTGCGCCATCGGCCGCGCGCTGATGGCCAGCCCCGCGCTGGTGCTGCTGGACGAGCCCTCGATGGGCCTGGCGCCGCAGCTGGTGGAGGAGGTGTTCAACATCGTCGCCGAGCTCAACGGCAAGGAGGGCACCACCTTCCTGCTGGCCGAGCAGAACACCAACATGGCGCTCAAGTACGCCCACTACGGCTACATCATGGAGAGCGGGCGCATCGTCATGGACGGTGCCGCCAAAGACCTGGCCAGCAACGAAGACGTCAAGGAGTTCTACCTGGGCGTGGGCGGGGCCGAGCGCAAAAGCTTTCGCGACGTCAAGAGCTACAAGCGGCGCAAGCGCTGGCTCGCCTGATCCAGGGGTGAGCGGCGTATTGGTTTCATTTTGATAGCTGCTGGCGCATACTCCACAAGCGCTGCAGCCTGATTTTGCTTTGAAAAAAAGACAGGAGTCCCGCGCCATGACCGAGTTCTACGACGCGCTCGAAACCCGCTCCGCCGACGAGCGCGAGGCCGCGCTCATGGCGGCGCTGCCCGGGCAGGTGGTCCACGCGCAGCGGCACTCGCGCGCGCTTGCCGAAATCCTCGCCGGCGTGGACGGCGCCAGCATCACCAGCCGCGCGGCGCTCGCGCGCCTGCCGGTTACGCGCAAGAGCGCGCTGCTCGCGCGCCAGCAGGCCGGGCGGGCGCACGACGCCTTCGGCGGCTTCGGCACGCAAGGCTGGGGCGCGCAGCTGCCGCGCGTGTTCGCCAGCCCGGGCCCGATCTACGAACCGCAGGGCACCCGCGCCGACTACTGGCGCATGGCGCGCGCGCTCCACGCCGCCGGCTTTCGCGCGGGCGAGCTGGTGCACAACTGCTTTTCCTACCACTTCGTGCCGGCCGGCCTGATGATGGAAACCGCCGCGCACGCGCTCGGCTGCACCGTCTTTCCCGGCGGCACCGGCCAGACCGAGCAGCAGGTGCAGGCCATGGCCGACCTCAGGCCCGCGGGCTATGCCGGCACGCCGAGCTTTCTGCGGCTGATCCTGGAAAAGGCCGCCGAGATGAAGGTCGCGCTGCCGAGCCTGGCCAAGGCCCTGGTCTCGGCCGAAGCGCTGCCGCCCTCGCTGCGCCAGTGGTTCGCCGAGCGCGGGGTGGCCGCCACCCAGTGCTACGGCACCGCCGACCTGGGGCTGATCGCCTACGAGACCCGCGCGCGCGAGGGCCTGGTGCTCGACGAGGGCGTGATCGTCGAGATCGTGCGCCCCGGCACCGGCGACCCGGTGCCCGAGGGCGAGGTGGGCGAGCTCGTCGTCACCACCTTCAACACCGACTGGCCGCTCATCCGCTTCGGCACCGGCGACCTCTCCGCCGTGCTGCCCGGGCCCTGCCCCACCGGCCGCACCAACACGCGCATCAAGGGCTGGATGGGCCGCGCCGACCAGACCACCAAGGTGCGCGGCATGTTCGTGCACCCCGAGCAGGTGGCCGAGCTGGCCAAGCGCTTCCCGCAAGTGCTCAGGGCGCGCCTGGTGGTGAGCGGCGAGATGGCGAACGACCAGATGCTGCTGCGGGTAGAGACGCGCGAGACCGCGGCCGGCCTGGCCACGCAGTTGACCGAGGCGCTGCGCGATATCACCAAGCTGCGCGGCGAGGTCGAGATGCTCGCCCCCGGCAGCCTGCCCAACGATGGCAAGGTGATCGAGGACGCGCGCAGCTACCGCTGATCACCATTCGCGAAGCCCCGCATCTCGCCCCAGACCTCGAACGGATCGCGCTCGGTGCGCATCGCGTTGACCGGCGCGGCCTCGTCGGCCCAGCCGAGCGCGATGCCCAGCGCCAGCATGCGTGAGGGCGGCAGGCCCAGCACCTCCCTGACCGTCCGTGCGCAGCGCGCCCAGTAGGCCTGCGGGCAGGTCGCCAGGCCCTGTTCCTGCGCCAGCAGCATCAGGTTCTGCGCGTACATGCCCAGGTCCATCCACTGCGGCAGGCCCATGCGCCGCTCCACGCTGATGAAGACGCCCACCGGCGCGCCGAAGAGCGTGGCGTTCTTCAGCATCTGCCGCGCGCGCGCCGGCCTGTCGTCGCGGGCGATGCCCAGGACGTCGTAGAGCTGCATGCCATTGCGCCAGCGCCGCGTGCGCCAGGGCTCGGGCAGCTCGGCCGGATAGACGGCGTACTCCGGCTCGGCCTGCGGCGGCTCGGCGGCCAGGCGCGCGAGCAGCTGCGCCAGCGGCTCGCCCGCGAGCGCATGCACGTGCCAGGGCTGCAGGTTGCCGCCCGAGGGAGCGCGCGCCGCCTGCTCCAGCAGGCCGCGCACCAGGCTCGCCGGCGGCAGGTCGGGTTTGAAGGCACGCACGGAAACGCGCTGCCGCACGGCGTCGCACACATTCATGGGCACAGTCCAGGCACGAGTGGAAAGGGGTGAGCGGGATATCTTAGAGTGGTCCGCGCGACCCCCGCCCATGGCGCCGGCCGGGCGCGCCGCAAACCCCTCCCGCCCCGAGGGAACGGCGTGCCGCCTACACTGCGGGCATCCTCCGCACTGCCCGTGAAATGCCATGAACTGGGTGCACATCATCGCGCTGCTCGCCATCCTGCAATACATCGCGTTCACGGCCCTGGTCGGCCTCGCGCGGATGCGCTACCGCATCCGCGCGCCGGACACCCTGGGCCACCCGATGTTCGAGCGCGCCTTCCGGGTGCAGCAGAACACGCTCGAGCAGCTCGTGGCCTTCCTGCCCGCGCTGCTGCTCGCCGGCCTGTACTGGCCGCAGGCCTGGATCGCGGGGCTCGGCGCGGTCTGGCTCGCCGGGCGGCTGCTCTACCGCGCCGAATACATGAAGGCGCCCGACAGCCGCTCCAAGGGCTTCGCGCTCACGCTGCTGCCCACGGTGGTGCTGGTCCTGGCCGCGCTCGGCGGCGCGACCCTCAGGGGCTGAACCCGCCCGCGCCCAGGGCCTGCGCCAGCGCCGCGCGCAGGTGGCCGGCGTAGCTCTGCGCGCCGGCGAAACCGGGGCGCAGGTCGGCGCAGGAGACCGTGCGCCGGCGCATCGCGGCCTCGTCGCCGGCGTGCCCCATGGCGCGGCACAGCAGCGCCCAGTCGGGCGGCGCCAGCAGCGTGCCCGCCACCAGCAGCACGCCGTGGCGCTGGCGCCGCTGCGCCAGGCCCACCAGCTTGCGCCCGCCCGCGGCGTCGACCACTTCCCACGAAGCCAGGCTGCCGTAGCAGGCCCAGGGCACGGCCGGCCCCAGGCGGGCGTCGGCCCCGGCGACCTCGGCGGGCGGCAGCGCCCGCGCCCCGACACCCAGGCGCGCGAGCAGGTCGACATACATCCGGCCCAGGCCCTGGTAGCTTTCGTTGATGCGCCCGGCGACCCAGGGGTGGTCCGGCGGCAGCACCACCGAGCTGCCCACCATCCACGGCCCGGCGAGCACCGCGCCGCCGCCCGAGGCGCGCACCAGCGAATGCACGCCGGGCGCGCGCTCGCGCAGGGCGGCGAGGTGGGCGCGCTGCGACAGGCCCAGGACGATGGCGGGCTCGGGGTAGGTCCAGACCCGGAAAGCGGGCCGCGCCACGGGGGCGCTCAACTGCTCCGCGTTCCAGTGCTGTTCGTCTTCGGCGGTGGTGCTCATGCAGGCGCGCGGCTGGCGAACGGGCCAGCGGCGCAGCCCGAGCCTACCAGCGCGGCCGGTGCGCGCGCGGCATCTGTCGCACAATCGCCGCCATGCACCTGTCCAGCCCCACGCCCTTCCCCCAGAACCGCCCGCGCCGCCTGCGCCGCGACGGGTTTTCCCGCAACCTGGTGCGCGAGAGCCGCCTGTCGCCGCACGACTTCATCTACCCGGTGTTCGTGCACGAGGGCACGAACCGGCGCGAGCCGGTGCCGTCGATGCCCGGCGTCGACCGCCTGAGCCTCGACCTGCTCCTGGGCGTGGCCGAGGAGTGCGTGCGACTCGACATCCCGGTGCTCGCGCTGTTTCCCGCGATCGATGCCGCACTCAAGACGCCCGACGGCAAGGAGGCCACCAACCCCGAGGGCCTGATCCCGCGGGTGGTGCGCGCGCTCAAGAAAGAGTTTCCGCAGCTCGGCGTGATGACCGACGTGGCGCTCGACCCCTACACCAGCCACGGGCAGGACGGCGTGCTCGACGAGACCGGCTACATCCTGAACGAGGAGACGGTGGACATCCTCGTCGGCCAGGCGCTGGCGCACGCGCAGGCCGGGGTGGACATCGTCGCGCCCAGCGACATGATGGACGGGCGCATCGGCGCGGTGCGCCGCGCGCTGGAGGCGCAGCACTTCATCCACATCCGCATCATGGCCTACAGCGCCAAGTACGCGAGCAGCTTCTACGGGCCGTTCCGCGACGCGGTGGGCACGCGCGGGGCGCTCGGCAAGGCGGACAAGAACGTCTACCAGATGGACCCGGGCAACAGCGACGAGGCGCTGCGCGAGGTGGCGCTCGACATCGCCGAAGGCGCCGACATGGTGATGGTCAAGCCCGGCATGCCCTACCTGGACGTGCTGCGCCGCGTGAAGGACGAGTTCCGCATGCCGACCTTCGCCTACCAGGTGAGCGGCGAGTACGCCATGCTCAAGGCCGCCGCCGCCAACGGCTGGCTGGACCACGACGCGGTGATGATGGAGGCGCTGCTGGCCTTCAAGCGCGCGGGGGCCGACGGCATCCTCACCTACTTCTCGCTCGACGCCGCGCGCCTGCTCCGGCGGTGACGGGGCGCGGCGGGGCCGCGCGCCATTGGCAATGCCCCCACTGCCGGGCGGCCCGTCCACGGGTCTATAGTCGGCCTGCGCCGGCCGCCGGCCGCACCCGCCGCCATCGGCGGGCCCGCCTCCGTCCGGCCCGCGCCGCAGAAGGAAGGCACGCATGAGCACCGAAACTCCCCCCGCACCCACACCCAATGCCTGGCCCGCGCTGTCCACGGCGGCGCTGCGCGTCGCCTTCGGCGTCATCTGGATGGTGAACGCCGCCTTCACCTGGATGCCCGGCTTCGCCGCCAATTACGCCGGCTACCTGCGCAACGCCGCCGAGGGCCAGCCCGCCTGGTCGGCCTGGTGGTTCAACGCCTGGATCGCGCTGGTCGAGCCCCACGCCACGCTGTTCCTGTGGCTCACGCGGCTGGCCACCACGGCGCTGGCGCTGGCGCTGCTGTTCGGCTTCGCGCGGCGCACGGTGTACGTGATCGGCGCGCTCTACAGCCTGCTGATCTGGAGCACCGCCGGCGGCTTCGGCGGGCCCTACGCGATCGGCGCGTCCAACACCGGCGTCGGCATCACCTACGTGCTGATCTTCGCCGTGCTGATCGCCATCAACCACCGCGCCGGCACCAGCCCCTACAGCGTGGACTACTTCATCGAGCAGAAATGGCCCGGCTGGAGCTGGATCGCCGAGTGGCGCGAGCGGCGCCTCTCCGACGCCCCGCGCGTCGCCTGGTGGGCGCAGACGGGCATCCTGGCCGGGGTGGCCGCGGTGGTGTTCTTCCTCGTTGCCGGCCTGCACAGCAGCCTCAACGTCCGGGCCCCGACGCCGGCGGCCGCGGCCGCCGCCGTCTCGCCGCTGCAGCTCATGAGCAAGGAGCCGGTGAAAAAGGCGCACGACGCCACGCTGCCCCCGCTCGCGTCGGGCAAGGAGGTGGTGCTGCACATCGACGTGACCGACAGGGCGGTGGAGATCGCCAGCGGCGTGCAGTACCAGGCCTGGCCCTTCGGCGGCACGGTGCCCGGCCCGACGGTGCACGTCAGGCAGGGGCAGACGGTGAAAGTGGTGCTGGCCAACAAGGCCACGATGCACCACTCGATCGACTTCCACTCGGCCCTCACGCCGCCCAACACCAGCTTCGCCGACATCATGCCGGGCGAGCAGATCGAGTTCTCGTTCGAGGCCAGGGTGCCGGGCACCTTCGTCTACCACTGCGGCACGCCGCCCATCCTGCTGCACATGGCCAACGGCATGTACGGCGCGATCATCGTCGACCCCGCCGACGACCCTCGCCCCAGGGCCGACAAGGAATACGTGCTGGTGCAGAGCGAGTGGTACACGCAGCAGCTCTCGGGCAACCTGATGGGGCCGGACTTCACCAAGATGCAGAAGATCCAGCCCGACATCGTGGCCTTCAACGGCATCGCCTTCCAGTACAAGGACCACCCGCTGACCGCCCGGCCGGGCGAGCGCGTGCGCCTGCACGTGGTCAACGCCGGCCCCAGCCTGTGGAGCGCCTTCCACGTCGTCGGCGCCATCTTCGACAAGGTCTATCCGGACGGCGACCCGAGGCACGCGCTCAGCGGCGTCTCCACCTACAGCGTGGCGCCGGGCGAGGGCGTCACGTTCGACCTGGTCATTCCCGACGCGGGCGAATACGTATTCGTCGACCACTCCTTCGCCCACCTGGACAAGGGCGCGGCCGGCGTGCTCGACATCCGCGTGCCGGGCGCCGAGCCGGGCAAGCCCCGCATCTCGAAGATCGAGGGCGCCGCCGCTGCGGGCCACGCGCCGGCGCCCGCGGCCGCCACCGGCCCGTACCGGTTCGACGCCGAGCGCGGCGCGCAGCTCTACGCCAGCACCTGCGCAGCCTGCCACCAGGCCAACGGCGCGGGCCTGCCCGGCGCCTTCCCGCCGCTGGCGAAGAACCCGGCGGTGCTCGACCCCGACCCGGCCAAGCACCTGCGCGCCATCCTGCACGGCGTGAGCGGTGTGGTGATCGACGGCGTGAGCTACCCCAGCCCGATGCCGCCCTTCGGCGCGGCGCTCTCCGACGCCGACGTGGCCGACATCGCCAACCACGAGCGCAGCTCCTGGGGCAACCAGGCCAAGCCGGTGACGGCCGAGCAGGTCAAGGCGCAGCGCTGACCGCCCGCCCCGGCGGCCCCCCCACCCCCCGCATCCCCGCACGGGAACACGCCGGTTTGCTTGGCAAGACAATGATTGTCATGACAAGTACAATCGCGCCCCTCATGTCCGAAAGCACCGCCCCGGCCGCCACGGCAGGCTACGCGCCCGAGCGCAGCGTCGGCCTGCAGATGCGCCGCATCGTCACGCAGCTGGCGGCGGCGATCGACCGGCGCATGGAGCCGCTGGGACTGACCGACGCGCAGTGGAAGCCGCTGCTGGTGCTGCGCCACCACGAGACGGCCACGGTCTCGGAGCTGGCGCGCTGCTGCGCGATGGATACCGGCGGGCTCACGCGCCTGGTCGACCGCCTGCAGGCCAAGGGACTGTGCCGGCGCCAGCGCTCCGAGGCCGACCGGCGCGTGGTGCACGTCGCGCTGACGCGCGAAGGCGCGGACGTGGCCGACCGCCTGCCCGCGGTGCTCGCCACGGTGCAGGATGAATTCCTCGCCGGCTTCAGCAGCGCCGAAGAGGCGCGCCTGCGCGCGCTGCTCGACCGCCTGCAAGCCAACGCGGCGGCGCTGGACCGCTCTTGAAATTCCAATCAAAAACGGCCTGAAGCCATGTGGGACAAGCGCCAGCAGCTACTCTTTTAATAAACAACCCCGCTGCCTCGCCGGACGCCTCCGGCGGTCGGCCCCCGCACCATGACCACCAGCCCCGCCCCCACTCCCGCCGCTCCCGCCAAGGCGCAGCGGCTCAAGCGCCTGTTCACGCTCGCCGCCGTGGTGCTCGTCGCGGGCATCGCCTGGGGCGCCTGGGACCTGCTGGTGGCCAGCCACCAGGAGAGCACCGACAACGCCTACGTGCAGGGCAACATCATCCAGATCACGCCGCAGACCGGCGGCACGGTGATGTCCATCCTGGCCGACGACAACGACCTGGTGCACGCCGGCAGCCCGCTGGTGCGGCTGGACCCGGCGGACACCCAGGTGGCGCTGGCGCAGGCCGAGGCGGCGCTGGCGCAGACCGTGCGCCAGGTGCGCCAGCTCTACGCCAACAACACCACGCTGGCGGCGCAGGTGAAGCTGCGCGAGACCGACGTGGCCAGGGCGCTGGCCGACCAGGCGCGGGCGCAGAGCGACCTGCAGCGCGCCGAGGACGACGTGCGCCGCCGCAGCGCGCTGGGCCGCGCAGGCGCCGTCTCCGCCGAAGAACTCAAGCACGCCGAGAGCGCGCTGCAGTCGGCGCGCACGCAGCTCGCCGCCGCGCGGGCCGGCGAAGCCGCCGCCAGGGCCGGCGTGGCCGCCGCGCGCGAGCAGCTCGCGAGCAACCAGGCACTGACGCAGGGCGTGGACGTGGCGCGGCACCCCGGCGTGCTGGCCGCCGCCGCCAGGCTGCGCGAGGCCTACCTGGCCAGCCGCCGCACCGAGCTGCCCGCGCCGGTCGACGGCTACGTGGCGCGCCGCGGCGTGCAGCTCGGCCAGCGCGTGGCGGCCGGCACCCCGCTGATGGCGCTGGTGCCGCTGCACGGCGTGTGGGTGGATGCCAACTTCAAGGAGACGCAGCTGGGCCAGCTGCGCCTGGGCCAGCGCGCCACGCTCACCGCCGACCTGTACGGCAGCAAGGTCAGGTACACCGGCACCGTGGCCGGCCTGGGCGTGGGCACCGGCGCGGCCTTCGCGCTGCTGCCGCCGCAGAACGCCAGCGGCAACTGGATCAAGGTGGTGCAGCGCGTGCCGGTGCGCATCGCGCTCGACCCCGAGCCGCTGGCCCGGCACCCGCTGCGCCTGGGCCTGTCGATGATCGTCACGGTGGACACGCGCGAGCAAGGCGGCGCCACGCTGGCCGAGGCGCCGCGCGCCGAGCCGCTGGCGCAGACCGCGGTGTACGCCGCGCAGGACGGCGGCGCCGACGGCGAGATCGCGCGCATCATCGCCGCCAATCTGGCCCATTGAGCACCACATGAGCGCCCCCCACGGCCCGCTGCCGCTGCCGCCGCTGCAGGGCGCCGCCCGCGCCTGGGGCACGCTGGCGCTGTCGGCCGCCACGTTCATGAACGTGCTCGACTCGTCGATCGCCAACGTGTCGCTGCCGGCGATCGCGGGCGACCTGGGCGTCAGCCCCAACCAGGGCACCTGGGTGATCACCAGCTTCGCCGTGGCCAACGCGGTCTCGGTGCCGCTGACCGGCTGGCTGGCCCAGCGCTTCGGCCAGGTGCGGCTGTTCGCGCTGAGCGTGGTGCTGTTCGTCACCGCCTCGCTGCTGTGCGGCCTGGCGCCCACGATGCCGCTGCTGATCGCCGCGCGCGTGCTGCAGGGCTTCGTCGCCGGGCCGATGATCCCGCTGTCGCAATCGCTGCTGCTGTCGAGCTACCCCAAGGCGCTCGCGGGGCTGGCGATGGCGATGTGGTCCATGACCACGCTGATCGCGCCGGTGCTCGGGCCCATCCTGGGCGGCTGGATCACCGACAACATCAGCTGGCCGTGGATCTTCTACATCAACATTCCCGTGGGCATCGTCGCGGCCATCGCCACGATGGCGATCTACCGCGCGCGCGAGACCGCCCAGCGCAAGCTGCCGATCGACGCCATCGGCCTGTCGCTGATGGTGCTCGGCGTGGGCAGCCTGCAGATCATGCTGGACATCGGCAAGGAGCACGACTGGTTCTCCTCGCCGCTGGTGATCGGCTTCGCGCTGGCGGCGGCCATCGGGCTCATCGCCTTCGTCATCTGGGAGCAGGGCGAGGAGCACCCCATCGTCGATCTCTCGCTGTTCCGCATCCGCAACTTCTGGGCCGGCGCGGTGGCCACCGCCGTGGGCTACGGCCTGTTCTTCGGCAACGTGGTGTTGCTGCCGCTGTGGCTGCAGCAGTACATGGGCTACACCGCCACGGCGGCGGGCGAACTGCTCGCGCCGGTGGGCTTCCTGGCGATGCTGCTCTCGCCCATCGTCGGCAAGAGCATCGGCAAGGTGGACCCCAGGCGCTACGCCACGGTGGCCTTCTTCGTCTTCGCGCTGGTGCTGTGGCTGCGCTCGCGCTTCGCGACGACGGCGGACTTCGGCACCATGATGATCCCCACCATCGTCCAGGGCGCGGCGGTGGCCTTCTTCTTCGTGCCGCTGGTCACGCTCACGCTCTCGGAAATCCCGGCGCACCGCGTGCCCGCCGCCTCGGGCCTGACCAACTTCGTGCGCATCACCGCGGGCGCCGTCGGCACCTCGGTCACCACCACGCTGTGGGAGCGGCGCGCCACGCTCGCGCATGCCAACCTGATCGAGCACCTGCACGCGGGCAACGGGCCACTGGCAGATGCACTGCACACGTTGCAGGCGCTGGGCCTCACGCCCGAGCAAGCGCTGGCGCAGATCGAGCGCCTGGTGACGCAGCAAGCCTTCACGCTCGCGGCCAATGACGTGAACTGGGCCTCGGCGCTCCTGTTTTTATTGCTGGTGCCGCTGGTGTGGCTTGCGGATGCGCCCAAAAGAGGCACATCCAGTGGCTCAGCTGCGGCGGCTGGCGCGCACTGACGGCGCGGCCCGCCGCCGGCCCGTGCGGGCGAGCGAATCAATCGGGCGCGCGCAGCCGCACCGCCAGGCTTTGCGTGGCGTGCCCGACCAGCCCGCGCTCGTCGTACAGGCGCGACTGCGCCAGCCCCCCGCCATGCGGCCCCCAGGCGGTGCTGGCCTCAAGGCAGATCCATTCCCCCTGAGCGGGTCGCAGCAGATTGATCGTGAGGTCGCTGTTGACGAAGGTGTAGCGCTGGTAGTCCAGCACCGCGCTGATGCCGTTGCCCGAATCGGCCGCCACCGCCACGCGCTCGCAGGGGCCGGGCTGCTCGCCCTCGACCAAGGGCGTGCGCAGCCGAAACCAGACGGCGCAAGGCCCGTGCCACAGCCGCCCGGCCGCCAGGCGCGTTTGCACCAGATCGGCATACCCCACGACGCGCCCGGCAAACGGGAATTCAGCCTCGGGCGACGCCTCAGGCGCGCGCGGCGCCAGCGGCAGCGGATGGCCGGGCAAATCGTGGGGTAGCGCCACCTCCAGCGCGCGCTGAACCAGCAGCGTGAAGCGCGCCACCTCCTTGCCATCGGCGAGAAGTCGCGCGGAGAAATGCCCGGCGTTGCGCCCCACGTAGTCTTCGCTCACCTCCACGGCCAGCACGCCGAGCGGCACTGGCCGCAGCAAATTTGCCGTCACACGCGCAATGTGCGTGAGCCCGTGCGCGGCAGCCGCCAGCCGCACCGCGCGGCATACCAGCGCCACCGGCGGCCCCGCGTGCTGGTGCGCATCGCTCCACGGGCCGCGCGTGAGCTCGCTCGATGCAAAACAGCCGCCGGGCAATGGGCGATAGGCGGCAGGGGGCAGCGGTGTGGTAGTGGTCATGGCGCAAGCAGAAAAGGGGATGCGTCCCATTATCGGCAGGCGCTGCGCTGGCGGGGAGTCACGCTCAGGACATGCCGTGTGCCGCACGTCGGCCAACCGCGTTCAAACCCCAGCGGGTGCAAGCGCATGCCCACTGCCTACGCCCGACTCAGAAACTCTCCCA